>NZ_BAAFRY010000075.1:0-501 GCF_045866295.1 Ferrigenium sp. UT5 | reverse complement strand
CGGCGCGCCGCCTTGAGTCCGGCATGGTCGTCGGATACGATCAGCTTGACCCCGCACAGACCGCGTCGCACCAGACTGTCGAGGAAGCTGCGCCAATGCACTTCCGCCTCCGAGAGTTCGACCGACACCCCCAACACGCGGCGATGTCCTTCGTGGGTTACGCCGACGGCGACCAGCACGGCGCAATCCACGATTTGTCCGCCTGCTCGTACCCGTTCATAGCGGGCATCCAGAAACACATAGGGGGTCTCCGCCAAGGGGCGTTCGCGCCACGCCTGCAAACCGGCATCGAGTGTTTCGGTCGCCCGGCTTACCTGGGTGGAGGACAGGGCGATGTCGGGCCCCAGCAGGGATTGCAGGACGGTGATGACTTTGCGTGTCGAGACGCCCTGAACGTACATTTCCGCCAGCGCGATATTGAGCGCCCGCTCGGTACGGGTGCCGCGCTCCAGGGCGGAGGGATAAAAACTGCTGTCGCGCACTTGCGGAACGTCAAAGGTG
>NZ_BAAFRY010000074.1:0-505 GCF_045866295.1 Ferrigenium sp. UT5 | reverse complement strand
GGGTCTTCGTGAAAGAGTGTGGGTAGAATTTAGCATGAAATCCTCTGCAAGCCTTGTGGCATCTGGCAAAATCCGGTCTGCACCTGTCGCGGGAAACGGGAGGATTTCTCAATGGCTATTTCAACCAAACGCAAGCGCCTGCTCGATGCATATCGCTTTCCCGGTTTCCGGCCGCTGGAAACTGTCCGGGGTGTCTTCGGCGACCACAAGGCGCGCGTCATCACTCTCGTGCGGCGCTCAAAAAAACGGTCTGCAAAGTGTGCGGCCGAGCACGCTCGGGCTGGTACGACCGCACGACACGGCGCGCCCGTGATTTGTCCTGCGGCAACACGCGGGTCTATCTGGAGTTCGAGGTTCGCCGGATTCTCTGTCGATGTTGCGGCAAAGTGAAGCGGGAGCGACTCGACTTCCTTGCCGACAACCCGTTCTACACGAAGCGGTTTGCCTGGTTCGTCGGGCGTCGCTGCCGGGCGAGCACGATCAAGGATGTTGCCGAAGAACTGAA
>NZ_BAAFRY010000073.1:0-524 GCF_045866295.1 Ferrigenium sp. UT5 | reverse complement strand
TAACCTGCCGCTACACACGTACCCACACTAATCGGTTGTTTATTTTGAATTTTAAAGAACTTTTTTGCCGCTTTCTTCAACCACCGTGGCAGCGAAGAGGTGCGCATTATACAGAGTCGAACAACTTCGTCAACTCAATTCGTTTGCACACATGATTGGGTTGCGGGGGCAGGATTTGAACGTTATCTAACACCTAAACGCTACCGCCTCAACTAAACTTCACCGCCGTAGCAGTGGGCCGCGCATTATATACGCCTGAAATTATTTTGCAACGACTCTGTGCTTAAGTTGCCAGTTTACTTGATATATCCCCGCCCTTTTTCCTACGCCACGGGAAGATCTGCATAAGGGCGGCGATTTTCGACTCAAAGCGAAAGTTCATTCAGAAAAGTGATTGGCAGGTTCTCGGCCTTGGACTAAACCGCTCCGCGGTATGGGCGCTCCGATCCTCGAGCCCTGGTTGATTGCCGGAGCGGTTGAATCGCTGGTTCTGTTTCCCTAACTTGTGAAGTGAGGCGATCCGC
>NZ_BAAFRY010000071.1:0-561 GCF_045866295.1 Ferrigenium sp. UT5 | reverse complement strand
CTTCGGAATGCGCGGTAGAACCGCAGCTTGCTTCTTGCTCGTTTTGCTTGGCATACATGTTCCTTTCAGGTTGCATGTTATGCCTCAAACACAAAATTTATGACAGGCTCCTTTCTGTTTGTCCAGTTTCGTTGTCATAGCTTTGTTGCTTGCGTTGTATAGTTCGATCAGCAAGTCTCTTTGCATCTTCCGCTGCTTGTTTCTCAGCTCTTCTGATAGCGACATATTCTTTTTTCCTATTCTCGATTTCTTCGACTTCTACCAATCGGTCCGGCTCAATCCCTCGCTTCATCATCCCCAGCCCCTTGCGCCCCACATGGGAGCTCGGAGCCGCGTCCAGCCCGCGCGCTTCATTACTCAGATGAGAAACAGGCGGAATGCCTTTCGGCTCCAGCCTGGAATTGAGGGCATCCGCCCAACTCTTCCTGATTTCCTGGATGACGGTTTTTCGTTAGTGCAACATTGTTTCTGTAAATTCCGAACCCGGCCTGGCGAACGGGTTTGCAAGTAAAAATCCTTGAGGGTTATTCTAACCACAACCCCGAAGGAGAAGCACCATGG
>NZ_BAAFRY010000070.1:0-566 GCF_045866295.1 Ferrigenium sp. UT5 | reverse complement strand
CATGGTGCTTCTCCTTCGGGGTTGTGGTTAGAATAACCCTCAAGGATTTTTACTTGCAAACCCGTTCGCCAGGCCGGGTTCGGAATTTACAGAAACAATGTTGCACTAACAATCATTGAACCTCGCCTTGCATAAATAATCCCTCCATGAAAGTCGAGGAAGCGATTAAGTATGTTTTAGGCAGCTCATCTGTTGAAGTAGGTCGGTTTTATTCCTCGGGTGAAAACATCTCTGTTGGAAGAGGAAAGCTTTACGATTCTGTCATTTACCCACTCTTTGATTCTGATAGGGAAGCATTCTTAACCGTTGAGGGCCTCGGTTATGTTCTAACTCACGAGTGCGACGTGGACGTAAATAACAATAAACTGTTCAACACTGATGTATTGATTTGTCCAATTATCCCCCTGCAAGACGTTATTGAAGAACTTAGGCAGGACCTTAGTCACGAGCAACTTGGTTAGTGCAACATTGTTTCTGTAAATTCCGAACCCGGCCTGGCGAACGGGTTTGCAAGTAAAAATCCTTGAGGGTTATTCTAACCACAACCCCGAAGGAGAAGCACCATG
>NZ_BAAFRY010000069.1:0-598 GCF_045866295.1 Ferrigenium sp. UT5 | reverse complement strand
CCTATCCACAGCTCATCCCCTAACTTTTCAACGTTAGTGGGTTCGGACCTCCAGTGAGTGTTACCCCACCTTCATCCTGGCCATGGATAGATCACTTGGTTTCGGGTCTACACCCAGCAACTTTCGCCCTTATCAGACTCGCTTTCGCTGCGCCTCCCCTATTCGGTTAAGCTCGCTACTGAATGTAAGTCGCTGACCCATTATACAAAAGGTACGCAGTCACCCCTGCTTCAAACACCCTTCGGGCGTTTTCGCAGGGTTGCCTAACGCTTCTCGCTTTCGCTCGAATCGCTAGTCACCCTCCCGCTCCGAAATAAGTGAGCTTGCACTCTCCTTATTTTTTCACTCCTTCTTAAAACTTTTGAGTCGCATCGCTACGCGATGCTCCTCGAAAGAATCCAGAGAAGTTTCGCTTCTTCTAAATATCTTTTGAGTCGCTCGCTTGCGCTCGCTCCTCGAAAGAATTTCAAAGGCGCTTGAAGCAGGGGCTCCCACTGTTTGTATGCATACGATTTCAGGATCTATTTCACTCCCCTTCCGGGGTTCTTTTCGCCTTTCCCTCACGGTACTGGTTCACTATCGGTCGATTACGAGTATT
>NZ_BAAFRY010000068.1:0-651 GCF_045866295.1 Ferrigenium sp. UT5 | reverse complement strand
CGCAATTACCTTGCTATCTTCGGGCGGGTTTTTTCTGGCTGCTGCCCATTCGTTGAATTCATCCATATCCAGGTATTTCCGCTCCTGCCAGACCTCGTTCTGTTCTGCCAGCAAGGCCCCGATCAATCGCAGCGCCGATTCGTCGTTGGGGAAGATGCGGATCACCCGTTCGCGCCTTCTGACTTCCTCGTTCAGCCGTTCCTGCATGTTTGTGGTGCGCAATCGCTTGCGGTATTTCTCCGGCAAACTCATCACCGCCATCGCGTCCTCGAAGCCGGCCTCCAGACACTCGACCGATTTCGGCGCGGTCTTGGCAAAACGCTCGACGAATTCGGCCAGACGGCGCCTGGCGTCATCCATGTCGGGCGCTTGCAGCACCCGCTGGGCCGCTGCCGCCACGTCGGCCCGGTGCCGGCGGGCACATTGGCCGAGGATGTTGCGCATCAGATGCACCTGACAACGCTGCCAGCTTGCCCCTTGGAAATGCCGGGCCACCGCTTCCGTGAGCCCGCCATGATCGTCTGAAATAACAAACATCACGCCTTTGAGCCCTCGCCCCTTGAGCCAGCGGAAGGTCTCTTCCCAAATGGCGAAGCTCTCGGTATCGCCCATCTTCACCCCGAGTATTTCGCGGTAACCGTCCGACCGGAT
>NZ_BAAFRY010000067.1:0-665 GCF_045866295.1 Ferrigenium sp. UT5 | reverse complement strand
AGTAAGTATCCCCCGGCAAAGCCGGGGGCTTTATTTTGTGAGCCGCTCAAAGCGGCTTAACGTGGTCGCTTACGCGGCCCCTGCTCTTGTGGCCACCTGAAGGTGGCTGGTCAGCGCCATAGGTTCATCTGGTCTATGCGCTTGTCTTCTTCCTCTTGGTGGCGGATGTACTTTCGTATCATTTCTTCGTCTCGGCCTACCGTTGATACGAAGTAGCCCCTCGCCCAGAAATGCTGTCCTACAAAGTTGCGCTTGCGCTCTCCGTACACCCGAGCCAAATGGATCGCGCTCTTTCCTTTGATATACCCCACCACCTGCGACACCGAATACTTCGGCGGGATCGATATCAGCATGTGCACGTGATCCTGCATCAGATGCCCCTCTTCTACCGTGCTTTCTTTGTACTTCGCCAGCTTCCTGAATACCTCTCCAAGGTGCGGCCTCAACTGTTCGTACAATGTTTTCCTTCTACATTTCGGAATGAATACCACATGGTATTTGCACTCCCATTTGCTATGACTTAGGCTTTCGCTGTCGTCCATCTCGATTCTCCTTTCTGCGTGTGCTTGGCGGCTCACGTCTGGAGTTTCGCTGATGGACTCCCGTATATGTCAAACTTTTACTGCCACCCCGGCATAGCCGGGGGATTTCCCTTCATGGGTTAA
>NZ_BAAFRY010000066.1:0-699 GCF_045866295.1 Ferrigenium sp. UT5 | reverse complement strand
GTCTCGATCAATAACGCGCTCAGCGGCTTGAAGTTCCTGTTCGAGCACACGCTCGACCACCCCGAACTGATGCGCAAGATGCAATCGGTGCGCGTGCCGCACAAACTGCCGGTGGTGTTGAGTCGCGACGAGGTGGCGCGTCTGCTCGCGGCTGTCGGCAACCTTAAACACCAAACGGCGTTGTCGGTCGCCTACGGCGCAGGACTGCGCGTGAGCGAGGTCTGCGCACTCAAGGTCAGTGATGTCGACAGCCAGCGCATGGCGTTGCGCATCGAACAGGGCAAAGGCAGCAAGGATCGTTATGCCATGCTCTCGCCCGTCCTGCTCGAACAACTGCGCCATTGGTGGCGGTATGCCCACGCACAGGGCAAGATGCGCGAAGGAGGCTGGCTGTTCCCCGGACAGGACCCCATCGATCCGCTCAGCACCCGCCAACTCAATCGTGCCATTCACGCCGCAGCGGATGAGGCGCATCTGGACAAGCGCGTCTCGATGCATACCTTGCGCCACAGTTTCGCCACCCATCTGCTGGAGCAGAAGGTGGACATCCGCGTGATCCAGGTGCTGCTGGGTCATCGCAAGCTGGACTGAATCGCTCCGGGTTTTGAGGAGGCTCCTAATCTTGAGAGAATGGAGCCCTTATGGACAAGAAACCCACCCCGAAGTATTCCCCCGAAGTTCGCGAGCGCGCCGTGCGCA
>NZ_BAAFRY010000065.1:0-723 GCF_045866295.1 Ferrigenium sp. UT5 | reverse complement strand
TGCGTATGGACTGCGCGATGAAGAATATCTGCGGCTGAAAATACTCACGTCCATGCTCCCGAGGCTCTAAAAAACATGAAATTTACCCACACTCTTTCACGAAGACCCAATATGAAGTAGTTAGGCCACACGCTCCAGTCCACCCCCTTTTTTCAATCACCATCACGACGTCATTTGTTTTCAGATCGGATACCTCAAGAGAAAAATCCGCTTTTATATTTTTATTACCTAAACACCAGTCAGCGATATCACCTACCATAAGGGTAATTCCATATCTCGCTTCTGCTTCCCGATATGAACGCTCATCTTCAGTTATGCTTGATCACGATTCAGACACTACGTTTTTTCGGATGCTTTGTCTTGAAGAAAATTTTTTGACTTTAAAGCCATATTTTGCAAAATCAATACGCAAATAGGTAGCCCAAGGAGAGTCATTTAACAATACTAATGTTTTGTCGTTCGTGTCTATCTTTGAATCTGGAAATTTGTATACCTTATTTAAGCCAGATGCACATCCTGATAAGACGAGCACAACTAGTAGTGTAAATCAGTAGTGTCCGGTTAAATTAGTCATTCTCGCCACGAAGGTCAATAACGGGTGGGTTTGTGGCTCAAATATTTTGGTGCCGATTTGAAATCAGTTTACCCATATTCCGGTTCAAGTAACGTCCAGTGGTCGATTCCGCTGGAGGTGAGCTATGAACATGGGCAAGACGCTGTTCG
>NZ_BAAFRY010000064.1:0-771 GCF_045866295.1 Ferrigenium sp. UT5 | reverse complement strand
CGTGTCTCGAAACTGCTTTAAACAACCGATAAGTGTGGATACCTGCGCTTTGGCTTACTCTAGAAAGGAGGTGATCCAGCCGCACCTTCCGATACGGCTACCTTGTTACGACTTCACCCCAGTCACGAACCCTGCCGTGGTAACCGTCCCCCTTGCGGTTAGACTAGCTACTTCTGGCAGAACCCGCTCCCATGGTGTGACGGGCGGTGTGTACAAGACCCGGGAACGTATTCACCGCGACATGCTGATCCGCGATTACTAGCGATTCCGACTTCATGCTCTCGAGTTGCAGAGAACAATCCGGACTACGATCGGCTTTCTGGGATTGGCTCCCCCTCGCGGGTTGGCAACCCTCTGTACCGACCATTGTATTACGTGTGAAGCCCTACCCATAAGGGCCATGAGGACTTGACGTCATCCCCACCTTCCTCCGGTTTATCACCGGCAGTCCCATTAAAGTGCCCAACTGAATGATGGCAATTAATGGCAAGGGTTGCGCTCGTTGCGGGACTTAACCCAACATCTCACGACACGAGCTGACGACAGCCATGCAGCACCTGTGTCCAGGTTCCCTTTCGGGCACCAAGCCATCTCTGGCAAGTTCCTGGCATGTCAAGGGTAGGTAAGGTTTTTCGCGTTGCATCGAATTAATCCACATAATCCACCGCTTGTGCGGGTCCCCGTCAATTCCTTTGAGTTTTAATCTTGCGACCGTACTCCCCAGGCGGTCAACTTCACGCGTTAGCTACGGTACTAAAGAAGTCTCCTTCC
>NZ_BAAFRY010000063.1:0-1077 GCF_045866295.1 Ferrigenium sp. UT5 | reverse complement strand
GCTCCCACTGTTTGTATGCATACGATTTCAGGATCTATTTCACTCCCCTTCCGGGGTTCTTTTCGCCTTTCCCTCACGGTACTGGTTCACTATCGGTCGATTACGAGTATTTAGCCTTGGAGGATGGTCCCCCCATGTTCAGACAGGGTTTCTCGTGCCCCGCCCTACTTGTTCCAAACCTATTTCCACTCCTGAATTTTCGCGTACGGGACTATCACCCACTATGGCCAGACTTTCCAGACTGTTCCACTAATTCAGAAGCTAAAGTTTGCAGGCTGCTCCGCGTTCGCTCGCCACTACTTGCGGAATCTCGGTTGATTTCTTTTCCTCCGGGTACTTAGATGTTTCAGTTCTCCGGGTTCGCTCTACCCAAGCTATGTATTCACTTGGGAGTGACCCTTGCGGGCCGGGTTTCCCCATTCAGATATCTTCGGATCAATGCTCTATTGCCAGCTCCCCGAAGCTTTTCGCAGGCTTACACGTCTTTCATCGCCTGTAATCGCCAAGGCATCCATCATATGCACTTATTCGCTTGACCCTATAACGTTAAGCCCTCGGCTTTTTACCGCCAAGGAACGCTACAAGTATTGTGCTTCTTCGTCTCGCGTTTGTGACTCCGCATCCATACGACTGCATGAATACGGATTGATACAATCAAAACCCATTTAGTTTTTCAGCCGCCGTTGTTACGGGTTTCCCCGTGCCCACGACTGCGTGAATCACTTTCTTTACTTCTTCCAAATTGTTAAAGAACTGCTGTTCTATCAGCAAAAGCCGATATCAAAACCACCAGGCTTTGATATCGAGTCTTACTCTTTCGTTTCAAGACACGGCCATCCCAATGTAATGGTGGAGGTTGACGGGATCGAACCGACGACCCCCTGCTTGCAAAGCAGGTGCTCTCCCAGCTGAGCTAAACCCCCGTTATTCCCTTGCTCTGGTGGGTCTGGTTGGACTCGAACCAACGACCCCCGCGTTATCAACACGGTGCTCTAACCAGCTGAGCTACAGACCCGATCTTGTGCGTTTCGGGCTTGCGTCGTCCGTCACGAGCGTTTTTTACCCGCGATTTCCCAC
>NZ_BAAFRY010000062.1:0-1189 GCF_045866295.1 Ferrigenium sp. UT5 | reverse complement strand
CATTCACGCCGCAGCGGATGAGGCGCATCTGGACAAGCGCGTCTCGATGCATACCTTGCGCCACAGTTTCGCCACCCATCTGCTGGAGCAGAAGGTGGACATCCGCGTGATTCAGGTGCTGCTGGGTCATCGCAAGCTGGACACCACCGCACGCTATGTCCAGGTTGCCACCGACCTGCTGCGCGAGGTGATCAGTCCGCTGGAAGGGCTACCGACCCAGTGATGCGGTCATGCCACGCCCCACGCTGGAGGTCGCGGATATCTTCCGCGTCCACGGGCCTGCCTGGCGTCAAGCTCAGCAGGGTCACCTGAGCCTGAGTCAACTGAAGGTCATGTCGGCCATCGAGCAATGTCGCAGTGCGGCACTGGGTGGCCATGTGCTGCACTGCACCGCCTGTGAACAGACCGAGATCTCCTACAACTCCTGCCGCAACCGGCATTGCCCCAAGTGTCAGGCCAATGCCGCCAAGCGCTGGCTCGAAGCGCGTCAGACCGAGCTGCTGCCGGTGGACTATTACCATGTGGTGTTCACCCTGCCGGAACCGATCAGTGCCATCGACTATACCAACAAGGCGGTGATCTATCGCCTGCTGTTCGAGGTCGCCGCGGAAACGCTGCGCACCATCGCGGCCGACCCCAAGCATCTGGGGGCGCGTATCGGCACGACGCTGGTGTTGCACACATGGGGATCGGCGCTCACGCACCATCCCCATGTGCATGGCATCGTGCCCGGCGGCGGGCTGTCATTGGACGGTGAACGCTGGGTTGCGTGCAAGCCGGGGTTCTTCTTGTCGGTGCGCGTGCTGTCGCGCTTGTTCAGACGGCGGTTCCTTGAGGAGCTGCTGAAGGCTCATCACCTGGGGCAGTTGCAGTTCTTCGGTGACTATGCCTCCCTGAGTGATGCGGCAGCATTCTCGGACTGGCTCGCACCGTTGCGGAGATGCGAATGGGTGGTGTATGCCAAACGTCCCTTTGCGGGGCCTGCGGCGGTACTGGCCTACCTGTCGCGTTACACGCACCGGGTGGCGATCTCGAACAGCCGACTCCTCGCGCTGGATGAGCGCGGCGTGCGCTTCAAGTGGAAGGACTACCGTGCCAAGGGAAGTACGAAACACAAGACGATGACGCTCGGCACTGGCGAGTTCATGCGTCGCTTCCTGCTGCATGTGCTGCCCACCGGCTTCCATCG
>NZ_BAAFRY010000061.1:0-1199 GCF_045866295.1 Ferrigenium sp. UT5 | reverse complement strand
AGTCCTTGCGATAATAGCGCCGCATAGGCCGCCTCCAGGGGGTTGGTTTCTACTTGCATTGCCATGGTGCTTCTCCTTCGGGGTTGTGGTTAGAATAACCCTCAAGGATTTCGACGTGTGAACCCGTTTGTAGGCGGGATTCTGAATTTACAGAAACAATGTTGCACTAACACCCCGGCATCAGACGATGCGCGGGGTTGGGTTAAGTTAAATTGGCAAAAACAGATTGAGATGATGATCAGACATCTGTTCAAAGCCATATTGTTGATAGAAACTGACTGCGGTTGGCTTTGCATTAACCACTAAACCAACACCTCCCACTTCAGTGGAGATGCGTGTCACTCGGTCTATGGCATCGAAGAGCATAAATTCCCCGATTCTTTTTCCCTGATGACTCTTGGCTGTTGCTAAACGGCCCAACCGAAAAACTGGCACCTTTTCAGGTAACCGTTTATTGATTGATGCCGGCAGATCCGCATTGATAGCTTCAGCAAGATTGATTGCATAAAAGCCAAGCACTTCTGTGCCAACTTCTTCGGAAACAACGACAAAAGTTGAGGAAACCCCCTTCTCTTTATGCTGTTTAGCTACTTGATGAAACCACCTGTTTAGATCTGCATCTCCGCAATCAAATCCCTTCCTGTCATGCCCGTCATTCAGCGGTTGAACTAACATCATTCTTTATCCTCTGATAACGAGCTTGAGCACTACGGAATTTTTCATTACGTGGTGGTGGATTGTCGATCAATTCAAGCAATCGCAACGATTCCCTGCGTGTCAGGACAATTGTTGATTCGCTTTCAATAACCTTATCCGCTTTTTCTAGTGCCGCCTGCACTACAAACTGGTTCATCGTTGCGCCAACAAGATCAGCCGCCATTTGCAGTTTTCCCTGCACGTGGTCAGTGATTCTTGTGGTGAGACGTTTCCCGGTATGAGCTAGCATGGCAGCCTCCTTGTTGGACACTAAATGAGTGCGTCCAGTATATGACGATGGCGTCATTTTGTCACCTCCTGTTTAAAGTTATGGTTTACGCGATGTTCTGCGCCTCTTTTGAAACCTGATTTCCGGTTTGATGAATATGGGATGTTAGTGCAACATTGTTTCTGTAAATTCCGAACCCGGCCTGGCGAACGGGTTTGCAAGTAAAAATCCTTGAGGGTTATTCTAACCACAACCCCGAAGGAGAAGCACCATG
>NZ_BAAFRY010000060.1:0-1303 GCF_045866295.1 Ferrigenium sp. UT5 | reverse complement strand
CACTAGTGTCCGGTTAAATACGATCCCATGACTCTGGAACCCTTATTTGATGCTGCATTTGGAGATTTTTATAGTGTCTCCGACTTGAACGGCGAACAGTCCTTCGTGCAATCTTCCAGCTTTCCTGTTGCGGGAGATTGCAATGTACGTCGGCAAGCCCTTGTTCGCCCAAGTCATGGACTTCTTGCCATGGAAGACCTTCCACCGCATCGTGGATCGGCATGGCGGCGATCATCGCGTCAGGACGTTGACCTGTGCCGAGCACTTTCGCATTCTGGCCTTCGCGCAACTCACCTATCGCGAGAGTCTGCGCGACATCGAAGCCTGCCTCTCGGCACAATCCGCCAAGCTTTATCACATGGGCATCCGATGCACGGTGTCGCGTTCCACACTGGCCGATGCCAACGAACTGCGCAACTGGCACATCTACGCCGAGTTCGCCCATCGCTTGATTGCTCAAGCCAGAACGCTTTACGCCAGCGAAGACCTTGGCTTGGATCTCACCAACACGGTGTACGCGCTGGACTCGACCACCATCGACCTGTGCCTGTCGGTGTTTCCGTGGGCGCATTTCCGCACTACCAAAGCTGCGGTGAAGATGCATACGCTGTTGGATCTGCGCGGCAGCATTCCCAGCTTCATTCATGTCTCCGATGGCAAGATGCACGACGTTCGCGCGCTCGACTTGCTGATCCCAGAAGCAGGCGCGATCTATGTCATGGATCGCGCCTACGTCGATTTCAAGCGTCTGCATCGACTGCACTTGGCGGGGGCGTTCTTCGTCACGCGCGCCAAGTCGAACCTGGATGCGCACAGAATGTATTCCGCCAAGACGGATCGGAATCTGGGCATCATCTGCGACCAGACGATTGCGCTGGACGGGGTTCTCACTCGAAGAGATTATCCGGAGCCATTGCGTCGCATTCGATTCAAAGATCAGGAAACCGGCAAGACGCTGGTGTTCCTGACCAACAACTTCACATTGCCGGCAGCAACGGTCTGCGCGCTCTACAAGAGCCGCTGGCAGGTGGAGTTGTTCTTCAAGTGGATCAAGCAGCATCTTCGTATTCAACGTTTTTATGGCACGTCCGAGAATGCGGTGAAGTCGCAAATCTGGATCGCCGTTTCAGTTTACGTACTCGTCGCCATCATCAAGAAGCGCCTCAATTTGGACGCTTCGCTCTACACTTTGCTACAGATTCTGTCGGTCACTTTGTTCGAGAAAATGCCCATTCAACAAGCTTTGCAGGGCATCAGTGGTCAGGAAGAAAACAACGGCCTCTGCAACCAACTGAATCTATTC
>NZ_BAAFRY010000059.1:0-1322 GCF_045866295.1 Ferrigenium sp. UT5 | reverse complement strand
TGAATCGCTCCGGGTTTTGAGGAGGCTCCTAATCTTGAGAGAATGGAGCCCTTATGGACAAGAAACCCACCCCGAAGTATTCCCCCGAAGTTCGCGAGCGCGCCGTGCGCATGGTGCAAGAGCATCGCAACGAGTATCCATCGCAATGGGCGGCTATTGAATCGATTGCGCCGAAGATTGGCTGTGTTCCACAAACACTGCATGACTGGGTGAAGAAGCACGAGATCGACCATGGCCTGCGCGACGGCATCACCAGCGAGGAGCGTGACCGCATCAAGGCATTGGAACGCGAGGTGAAGGAATTGCGCCGCGCCAATGAGATTCTGAAGCTGGCCAGCGCTTTTTTTGCCCAGGCGGAGCTCGACCGCAAACTCAAATCCTGAGGTCGTTCATCGACCGGCATCGCGACACCTACGGGGTCGAGCCGATCTGCAAGGTGTTGCAGATCGCCCCGTCCGGTTATCGGCGCCACGCGGCGCAACAGCGCAACCCAGCGTTGCGCTGTGCCCGCGCCCAACGTGACGACGTCTTGATGCCCCAGATCCAGCGTGTCTGGCATGCCAACTTCCAGGTCTATGGTGCAGACAAGGTCTGGCGGCAGCTCAATCGCGAAGAGGTGCCGGTGGCCCGCTGCACGGTCGAGCGGCTCATGAAACGGTTGGGACTGGAAGGTGCCAGGCGAGGCAAGGTCATCAAAACGACCCGACCCGATAAGAACCTCCCTTGTCCGCTGGATCGGGTCAACCGGCAATTCAAAGCCGACCGCCCCAACCAGCTATGGGTGGCGGACTTCACCTATGTCTCGACGTGGCAGGGCTGGCTCTATGTAGCCTTCGTCATCGACGTGTTCGCACGCCGCATCGTGGGCTGGCGGGTCAGCACCAGCATGCACACGGACTTCGTGCTCGATGCACTGGAACAGGCACTGTATGCGCGCCAGCCGGAACTGGGGAGTCTGATCCACCACTCCGACAGGGGCTCGCAGTACGTCTCCATCCGCTACACCGAGCGGCTTGGCGAAGCCGGGGTGGAACCTTCTGTTGGCAGCCGGGGCGACAGTTACGACAACGCTCTGGCCGAGACGATCAACGGGCTGTACAAGACTGAACTGATCCACAAACGAGGGCCATGGAAGAACCGGGAATCGGTAGAACTGGCGACGCTGGAATGGGTGTCCTGGTTCAACCATCAACGCCTGCTCGAACCCATCGGCCATATCCCGCCCGCAGAAGCTGAGGCACAATACTACCGGCAGTTAGCCAACAAGGATGCTGCCAACGTTACTTAAACCAAACAGCCTCCACGAAACTCGGGGCGATTCA
>NZ_BAAFRY010000058.1:0-1354 GCF_045866295.1 Ferrigenium sp. UT5 | reverse complement strand
AATGCGATGACGAGTGGATGAGCGGAAAAATCTATTTGAACATGAACACCTGATGCACGACCTCAAGAATTTTGCTCGTGAGAACTTTTACAGAAAAGGTGTTGCACAATCCAATGATTTTGACAGAGCGAAGCAAGGCTCGTTTTAGTGCACCTTGCTCTGCTTTTGAAAGGTAATAATCGGGACGTTCTCCTGCCAGAGAGATTACATCGGAAATCTGGATATTTGAGCGCAATGCCACGCTTTGATTGGCCCAAATTACGTCTTTTATCTGAGGATTTTCAAATGCAGAATTGCTACTCATTATGGGAGTGAACGTTAGCGTAACTGCTGTGGCAATTGCGGTTGTAAGCATAATTATTTCTCCACCAGTTTTTGTTGCACAGTATCAGGAATAAGCGCGAAGAAAGCTGTTTTCTCAAAGGTATGTGCTTTCTCTATCCAGTTCAATACATCTGGGGCATTCTTTGCCAAGAATGCATTCGCCGTACTTACTTCAACGTCTATTACTGCACTAGTTTTGGCTGGTAACGTACCTTGTACAAAACTACCATGTGCTAAACGGGTAGTAACAATGTGCTCTGTTTCTTCTGACACATTGAAGTTGAGATTGAGAGGCCCCGTTAATTGTTTTCCTCCAACGCTTACTTCAAATTCCAGTTCGTGGAAGTCTTTTATAAAATGCCGGTCTTGGACAATTGCATTGATGTATCTAAGGCCAATTTTATTTACTGAAATATTGGTTGTCAGGTTAGAAAAAAGGGCTTCAACAACCCCTTTCAATTGCGCTCGAAAGCTATCCCAACCAGGATATTTTTTTTCTCCAGCAACATGAAAGGAAATAGCCTGTTCGCCAATCCGAATTAAATTCGGACCTTGTTTTTCTCTTAGTTGAATCGTTGGTTGGAAACGCAGATTAGGATTAGCTTTGCGAATTGGAGCTGGAATATCAGCTATTGGCAAACGCTCGGCCAAATATCCGCTTTTCACCCAGAAATCAGTTGCGCGTCCAATAATTACTTCCGGCAAATCATCCGAAACAAACTGAATCTGACAAAGCGCCTCAACGATGGCATCGTCTTTAAGTTTTGAGGGTAATGTATTCACGGCAATATTTTTGGCCCGAATGATCGTTGGAAGGCGTGAATAATCAAAATTGGGTCAAGCTCAACATTTACGGTGCGTAGGGTAACGTGTGCTACGTCCAAAGTAAAGGAATCGCCCTCAAAAACAACACTCTTCCCAGTAGTGTCCGGTTAAAAGTCGAACAAATTTAGCTGGTTAGAAAAGTCCGTCTGTTCTAAGAGTTGTCCACCGCCCGCGAAAGCCTGATCTAGTGGGGTTTTCTCAAAGA
>NZ_BAAFRY010000057.1:0-1376 GCF_045866295.1 Ferrigenium sp. UT5 | reverse complement strand
GGGAGTGTCAGGATTTTTGTGTTTGAGGCGGGTTGAGACGTGCCCACATCAGGTTCGCCGGAATGCATTTTACTGGATCGAACGGATAAAGCGATCATCGTACAGAATGGCGAACTGATTCATCGCCTCCTTCCAGTCCCTGGCCGCGCGCCCCCAGTCGGCAGTGATATTACGCAGGGCCAGCCAGATTAGCTTGGCTGCCGCATCATCGCTCGGGAAATGGCCGCGCGTCTTGATGATCTTGCGCAGTCTGGCGTTCACGCTCTCGATGGCGTTGGTGGTGTAGATGACGCGGCGTATCGATGGCGGAAAGGCAAAGAACGGGATCACCCGATCCCACGCCCGTCGCCAGGCAGCGACCACGGTCGGGAATTTCCCACCCCACGGCCCTTGCTCGAAGGCATCGAGTTCGGCGAATGCAGCCTCTGCGCTGGGTGCGGTGTAGATCGGCTTGATTGCCGCCGCCAGCGCCTTGCGATCCTTCCAGTTGGCGTAGTCCAGGCTGTTGCGAATCAGATGCACGATGCAGGTTTGCAAGGTGGTGGCCGGGAACACGGCTGATAGCGCCTCCGGCATCCCCTTCAGGCCATCGGTGACAGCAATCAGGATGTCGGCGACACCCCGCGTCTTGAGGTCGTTGAAGACCTTCATCCAGAATTTGGCGCCCTCGGTGTTCTCGATCCACAGTCCGAGGATGTCGCGCGTGCCATCGGGCAGGACGCCCAGCGCCAGGTAGATCGCCTTGTTGCGAACCACGGCGTCCTCGCGAATCTTGACCCGCAGGGCATCGAAGAACACCACCGGATACATCGGCTCCAACGGGCGTGACTGCCAGGCGTTGACCTCGGACATCACGGCATCGGTGACCGTGCTGATGAATTCCGGCGATACCTCGGTGCCGTACTGGTCAGTCAAGAACCCCTGAATCTCGCGCACTGTCATGCCGCGCGCATACAGGGCGACGATCTTGTCGTCGAAGCCGGTGAAGCGTCGTTCGTGCTTGGGAATGAGGAGGGGTTCGAAGCGGCCCTGCCGGTCGCGCGGAACGTCGATCCGCAACGGGCCATCTTCCGTGAGTACCGTTTTGCCACTGACGCCGTTGCGCTGGTTGTCGGCGCCTTCAGGCTTGGCTCCAGGCGCATAACCCAGGTGATAGCTGAGTTCGGCACCCAGCGCTCGCTCGATCAGCGCCTTTTTGAACGCCATGGAAGCGGCATTCACCGCCTCGGCTGTCATCGGGCCGCTGACCATCTGGTCAATGAGTTCCTTCGGAATGCGCGGTAGAACCGCAGCTTGCTTCTTGCTCGTTTTGCTTGGCATACATGTTCCTTTCAGGTTGCATGTTATGCCTCAAACACAAAATTTATGACAGGCTC
>NZ_BAAFRY010000056.1:0-1440 GCF_045866295.1 Ferrigenium sp. UT5 | reverse complement strand
TATATGGACGCCTCCCGGTTTAGCAAGAGATTTGTCGTGTTTTGGTAAAACCAGAAATCGGCTGCAGTCTTATATCCGGCCTTGTTGCAAGCTGGACTTCTGCCTGCGGGCCCTGATGGAATTCGCCAAGAACGCCCTCATCTCCTTTTCGTGCTCGAAGCACTCGAAATCATTCAGGTTTACGTTCTTGCGGTCCGACCTGTTTCGCCATCACACGGGTTTATCTACCTGCGCAACCTATCAGCATTCCACTCCTTTTCAGTGGTTGTTCTCTGTCATGCGGGCACTTGGCTCACATAACCCTTTTGGTACTCACGACCGTGCGCCAGGATCGCCCACGCCGTGCGCGCCATCTTGTTGGCCATCGCGACAATGGCCACGTTCGTTGGTCGCCTCTGGAGCAGTGACTCGCTCCATGCGCCCTTGTCCTTTGCCTTGAACATCACTGTTCGGGCTCCATGGATCAGCAAGGTGCGCAAATACGTGTCGCCCCGCTTGCTGATGCCTAACAACTTGACCTTGCCGCCGGTGCCGCTTTGCCGTGGAACCAGCCCCACGAAGGCAGCGAATTCCCGTCCCGACTTGAAGCTGCTTGCCTCGCCCATCGTGGCGACCAAGGCAGTGGCCGTCAGCATCCCCACACCCGGTATTCCGGCAATCTTCCTGCAAGCCTCTTGTTGTTTCTGCCAATCCTTGATTCTGCGTTCAATGTCCTGTACGCCCGCTTCAATATCATTGAGGCGCTGCAACTGTTCCTTGATTGCTTCGAACAGCATGCCCGGTACGACTTCTTCCAGTTCAGCCATGCGCTGCCGCATTTCTGCCACTCCTGCTTGCCGCCCACCCTTTAGAGTGATGCCAAACTCGTAGAGCAGTCCGCGCAATTGGTTCACCTGCATGGTGCGGAATCTGATTAGCGACAATCTCATCCGGTGCAGCGCCAGCATCGCTTGCTGCTCTTCCGTCTTGCCAGCCACCGTGCGCATCCCCGGTTGCCGCACCGCGGTCCAGATCGCCCGCGCATCCGCGGCATCGGTCTTGTTGCCTTGCACAAACGGGCGGATAAACTTGGGATGAATCAGGTTGACCTCGTGTCCCAATCCCATCAGCTTGCGCCGCCACCAGTGCGCGCTTCCGCACGCTTCAAGTGCGATCAGTCCGGCTTCCCGCTGCGCAAAGAATTCCAGCAACTCTTGCCTGCCGAACTTGCGGTTATGAATCTCTCCGCTCTTAATGTCTACCCAGTACAACTGAAATACCCGCTTTGCAATATCCAGCCCATATGTCGTAGCATTCATGTCAGCCCCTCCGCCCGTTGTGGAAAGATCTCATTATCTCCACCTTGGCACCTAGATGCCGTCAGGTCCGCGAGGGGCTACCTCATTCTTACTTACTTACCTCGCTCCCCGTGGGGAGGGAGGCGTCCATCCCATCTCCTTT
>NZ_BAAFRY010000055.1:0-1637 GCF_045866295.1 Ferrigenium sp. UT5 | reverse complement strand
ACAACGGTTGCTGAATCAGGCCATTGAGGCTTGGCGCAAAGAAATGCCCAAACTGGCGACGTGGGCGGAAGAAAACCTGCCCATGGGATTTGCCGTGTTTGATTATCCCGCATCGCACCGGGTGCGGCTGCGTACGACCAACGGACTGGAACGCATCAACCGCGAACTCAAGCGCAGAACGCGCGTGGCTTCGATCTTCCCGAACCCTGATGCCTGTCTGCGCCTCGTGTCCGCCTTGCTGGCGGAATGCGACGATGAGTGGATGAGCGGGAAAATCTATTTGAACATGAACACCTGATGCACGACCTCAAGAATTTTGCTCGTGAGAACTTTTACAGAAAAGGTGTTGCACTATCGCCGGGGTTTTTCACTTTCTGAAATCATCTCGATGCCAGTCAACATCCTGAATCTGCCCGGACTAAACGTACTGGACTTTAAGGAGACGGACGCCGAGTACCACATCAGGGCAGAGCCTGCCGCAATATCCAGACTGTGCCCACACTGCGGTAGATATCACGACACCATCAAGCATGCTCAGAAGACGCTCTTCGTGAGGGACCTGCCTTCGCATGGCAAGAGCGTGGTCATTCATCTGGATGCGCCTCGTCTGCTTTGCAAGCTGTGCAACAAGACCTTCACCGCCGCTGTTCCTGAAGTTGATATAGCTCGGCAGATGACTGAGCGACTGGCTCACTGGATCGGGCGACAGTCTCTCGAATACACCTATGCCGAGATCGCCAAGCAGGCCAACGTCGATGAAAAAACCGTCCGGAATATATTTGACGAATACGTGACAGGACTGGAAAAGCAATTCAAGCGAGAAACACCGCCTTGGCTAGGGATCGACGAAATCAAGTTGGGACGATTCAGGGCTGTATTCACCAATATCCACGGGCGTGCACTGGTCGATATGCTGCCCGACCGCTACAGCGCCTCCATCGTCAAATTCCTGCAATCCCTGTCAGACAAAGAGAAGATCACCCATGTTGCAATGGATATGTGGCGTCCCTATGTTGTCGCCGACACTAATTTGACCCACCTGCCGGGATTCCACTGACCCAGCACCGCACATCAGGAACTGTTGCGGCATCTTAGTTTGCGGACTTTTTATCTGGGTCAACATATTGTCGGTACATGGGTCAAATTAGCGTTGGCGACAACAGTTCGGGCATGGAAACACCCAATGCGCAGGCAATACGCTCGATGTTAGCGATGGACAGATTCCGCTCCCCCCGTTCAACCGAGGAGATGTAGTTGGGGTGCAGGCCTGCGCCTTCAGCCACATTCTCATGAGTCAGTTTCTTCTCCAGACGTATCCGCTTCATATTGCGGGCAAACAGCAGCTGCGCAGCAAACTTTTGAGTAGCGGAGTCTTGATGACAGCCGCGCCCTAATCCACACACTTTGAGTTTGATTTGTGAGCATAGTTTGATAAAGTACACACTATGCGTTTGGATAGCTGAATGTGGATTGATTTCGCCAAAGAAGTCCGAATCGCCCAGTGCGTCCGTTACGGGCGATGCAAATTGAATCGCCCCGAGTTTCGTGGAGGCTGTTTGGTTTAAGTAACGTTGGCAGCATCCTTGTTGGCTAACTGCCGGTAGTATTGTGCCTCAGCTTCTGCGGGCGGGATATGG
>NZ_BAAFRY010000054.1:0-1691 GCF_045866295.1 Ferrigenium sp. UT5 | reverse complement strand
CCATTCTGTACGATGATCGCTTTATCCGTTCGATCCAGTAAAATGCATTCCGGCGAACCTGATGTGGGCACGTCTCAACCCGCCTCAAACACAAAAATCCTGACACTCCCAAGGAGCTGGATATCAAGTAAATAATCCAAGCCATATTTGCATCGATTCCGCTAATCAGCTTATTGAATTTAAAAAAAATATGAAGGAAAAAGGAGTTTCAGTATATTTTTCTAACACGCTCTATATTGCATACCAATACGACAAGGTAGAGTTACTAAAAAGTGAAATTTCCTTTTTAAATGAATTCCAACAAGTTGGATGCTTCATAGACAAAAGAGAAGATTTCGTCCTTGATCGAAAATATTTTTTCAATACTAATCTGCATTTGAATGCCGAAGGAAGGGCAATTAGAACTAGATTACTTATTGATTCTATTCGCAATAGTGTGCTTTCAGGTAAATGCGATAAATTGACGTAAAGTACGTCGGGTTACGGTGCAAAACGCGCCTAACCCGACCTACGAATAAGTCAAAACATCGAATCCCACCTCGCCCGCATTCGCGCCGACCGCGAGCGTTATCGCCAAACCCATCCCGAAGATGTCGCGGAAATCGAAGCCATGGCGCGCGAAGTGGCTAAAACCAAGCATTGTGCTACTCTTATCCAGCCGTAGTGGCTAGGTTCGGTGACGGTAAAACGGGGCTAACCCAACCTTGTAATTTCTCCGGCATAGGCGAGGAGTTATCTGCGTACACTACTTGAAAACGTACATCGCAATGCATATGATGTACGCACGTCAATATTAGGGAAAATCATGTCAACTCACCTCACTGCCACTCGGCTAAGAACTGAACTCTTCAGCACACTCGATCATGTCCTTGCTACGGGTGAGCCCGTTGAAATTAGGCGCCCCGGTGGGTCGGTGCGCATCGTCCGCGATGTATCAACCCAGCGGCTTGCATCGCTCACACCGCATCCGAACACCATCAACGGTAACGCGGAAGAACTCGCCAGTCTGTCTTGGGAACACGCTTGGAAACCCAAGTTGTGAAGCGGCTTTATCTCGACACTCATATTCTGGTCTGGCTTTATCAGGATGGCGTAACACGACTGACATCTCAAGCGACACAAGCCATCGAAACGGCGGAACAATTGCTGATTTCTCCCATGGTAGAACTTGAGCTTACCTATCTGCACGAAATTTCCCGCATCAACTGCACCGCATTTACCATTCTGGATGGCTTGCGGCGCGACATTGGTTTAGAGACTTGCCCGCAACCCTTTGCTGCGGTTATCGGCACAGCTCTCAAGCTCGATTGGACACGTGACCCATTTGACCGAATCATCGTAGCCCAAGCCGCTCACCGAGAGTCGCCATTGTTGAGCGCAGACCAGAACATCATCAAACATTACGCGGCAGCGGTCTGGTAGTTGATCGCCACGTTATAATGCGCGCCACTTTTACTGTCACCCTCTAGGAAACCACCATGCCACAATTGCAAGCCATTATCGAAGAAACGTTTTGAACGCCGTGCCAACATCACGCCGCGCAATGTGGACGCGCAGCTGACGGCTGCACTCGACACTGGGTTAGTGCAACATTGTTTCTGTAAATTCCGAACCCGGCCTGGCGAACGGGTTTGCAAGTAAAAATCCTTGAGGGTTATTCTAACCACAACCCCGAAGGAGAAGCACCATGG
>NZ_BAAFRY010000053.1:0-2065 GCF_045866295.1 Ferrigenium sp. UT5 | reverse complement strand
CTTTGAGAAAACCCCACTAGATCAGGCTTTCGCGGGCGGTGGACAACTCTTAGAACAGACGGACTTTTCTAACCAGCTAAATTTGTTCGACTTTTAACCGGACACTACTGATGTTTGATCTTCAAAAACCACCCAATCGATCCCCGCAAAATACCCCCCAATCCGTCCTTCTAGCGAAGACGGCAGCGACACCCCATTCAACCCCGCCATGCCGTGCAGCATGGTCATCGCCGAACTAAAACTATCCGCGCGAAAGAACACCCAGCCGACGACGACCGCCAAAAACGTCAGCGTACCAGCCCCTAGTTTTGCCAAACGACCGCCGTCGCTCCAGTCCATTTTTTGTTTGAAGCCACGCCAGGCGTGGTTGATCATTAAATAAACGCCGTGCAGCGCGCCCCAAATGATGAAGGTCCAACCGGCGCCGTGCCACAGGCCGCCGAGCAGCATGGTGATGAATAAATTGAGATAACGGCGGAATTTGCCGTGCCGGCTGCCGCCCAGGGGAATGTATAAATAGTCGCGCAGAAAGCGCGACAGCGTCATGTGCCAACGCCGCCAAAAGTCAATGATGTTGGTGGCTTTGTACGGCGAGTTGAAGTTCATCGGCAGGCGCACGTTGAACATCAGCGAGATGCCAATCGCCATGTCGGAATAGGCGGAAAAGTCGAAATACAATTGCAGGGTGTAGGCCAGCGCGCCGATCCACGCTTCGAATAACATCGGCTGACCACCGGAGGCCACGGCGCTGAAAATCGGCGTGGCGAATTCGGCCAGCGAATCGGCGATCAGCACTTTTTTTGCCAAGCCCAGTACGAAAATACTCAAGCCCACCGCGACATTGTCCCAGTTGATATGGCAGACATTGCGCTGCGCAAATTGCGGCATCATTTCTTTGTGATGTAACACCGGACCGGCGATGAGGTGCGGGAAATAGGTGACGAACAGGGTGTAGTGAACGAAGTTAAATTCCTTCACTTTGCCTTGGTAGGTGTCGACCAGAAAAGCGATTTGGGTGAAGGTGAAGAAGGAAATACCGAGGGGAAGAATGATCTCACCGAGCGAGAGTGAGGAGCCGGATAGCTGGTTCAGATTGGTAACAAAGAAGTTAGCGTATTTGAAATAACCGAGCAGAATTAGGTTGACAGCGATAGCCAAGACCAACAAGATTTTTGACTGACTGACTGACTGACTGACTGACTGACTGAAGCGCTACTCATATCGTTTCTTACAACACGGCGTGCGATTGAATAGCCGAAGGCGTAATTCACCATAATGGAGGCGAGCAACAGGTTGACATAGCGAATATCCCACCAGCCGTAAAAAAACAACGAGGCGGCGGCAAGCCACAGTGACGCTAAAGCGTGACTGTGTTTCCCAATGCGAAAGAAGCCAAAGAAAACGATGGGGAAGAAGGCGAATATAAAAGTATAAGAATTGAATAGCATGTTCGCATGTTAGGTTTAAAGTAAATTCGGCGATGCGTCGTGCTGCTTCCAAAGTCTCGTCAAGATCGGCGACCAGCGCCAAGCGGATGAAGTTCGCACCGGGGTTGATGCCGTGCGCTTCGCGGGTAAGGAAGCTACCCGGTAAGACGGACACATTATAGTCGCGATGCAGTGCCTGCGCGAAGGCCGTGTCGGGAATCGGGGTCGGCAGCCACAGGTAGAACCCGGCGTCCGGTTTGCGCACCGGCAATACCGGGGCAAGCAGAGCAATGACCTGCTCGAATTTCTGCGCGTACAGGCGACGGTTTTCTGCCACGTGCGCTTCATCGTTCCAGGCCGCGATGGTTGCAGCCTGAATTGCCGGGTTCATCGCGCAGCCGTGATAGGTGCGATACAAAGCGAATTTTTCCAGGATCTTCGCGTCGCCCGCAACGAAACCGGAGCGCATGCCGGGCACGTTGGAGCGCTTGAACAGACTGGAGAATACCACCAGGTTCCGGTAATCGTGAGCCTGTCATAAATTTTGTGTTTGAGGCATAACATGCAACCTGAAAGGAACATGTATGCCAAGCAAAACGAGCAAGAAGCAAGCTGCGGTTCTACCGCGCATTCCGAAG
>NZ_BAAFRY010000052.1:0-2166 GCF_045866295.1 Ferrigenium sp. UT5 | reverse complement strand
GCCATATCCCGCCCGCAGAAGCTGAGGCACAATACTACCGGCAGTTAGCCAACAAGGATGCTGCCAACGTTACTTAAACCAAACAGCCTCCACGAAACTCGGGGCGATTCAAGGTTTGTCCGAGGCATGCCTTCTTGCTGGATTGTTTCGTCGCTTCAGGCCGGTTGACTGCCACCGAAGAGTTTGCCTAAACATCCCCTCGACTTCGGCGATTACACCGTCATAGTCGATGAGGCTGCTTTGCCGCAGGGCGTAACCCTGCAAAAAGTTGTCGGCTAATTCATCACCGTCGCCCCGCCCAATACGTTGGGCGGCGGCTTTGGTGGGCGATGGCAATGACTCTGATGGATGAGTCCTGAATTCGGAATATCAATGTGTACGGAAATCGTTTGAAGTACAACCTGTTTGTCCCTCGAAGACCGGGGGCACCGATTCCAGGCTGCCCGGCTGCCAGCTCAACGATGCGCCGCAATTCCTGGGTGAATGCGCGGGCAGGCACTGTGCCGCCATTTTCCCGATACCAACGGGTTGCTTCCTCGACCTCGGACAGTGCTTCCTCGTTGAACGAGATACGCATTGTTCAACGTGCTTTTTCGATAATGGCATCGAGGCGTGCAAACACCTCTTCCGCGGGTATCCAGACCGTCTTGCCTGCATCCATGTCGGCAACACGCCGGGCGATTTCTTCGTCCCATGCTTTGGCGATGGCTTCCGGTGTATCTTCTGGCTCGCCTTCGAGACTGACGATCAAACGATGGATCAATTCGCCCCGTTCATTCGGCGAGAGTTGCAGTGCCTTGTTTTCCAGTTCTTCCAGCATGGAGCCCATGATGTCCTCCGTTAACTTGATTGATGCGCGCAAATGATAGCACTGCCGCCATGAACGAGACAGACGACCCCATCATGTTTTCCGCGCTCCAGCACTGGAGCTATTGCCCGCGCCAGTGCGCTCTGATTCACCTGGAGCAAGCCTTCGAAGAGAACGTACACACCATGCGCGGCAATGCGGCGCACGAACAAGTGGACAATCCAGGATTTGCTTCGTTCGAGGGGGTGCGCAGTGAACGCGCTTTGCCGGTATGGTCTGATCGTCTCGGGCTGGTGGGCAAATGTGATGTAGTGGAGTTTCATCCCGACGGACAGGTTTATCCTGTGGAATACAAACACGGCAGAAAGAAATTGCAGGTGCATGATGACCTGCAACTCGCCGCACAGGCGATGTGTCTGGAAGAGATGTTCGGCAAACCGGTTTTGAAGGGGGCGATCTACCATCACACTTCTCGCCGCCGCCGCGAAGTTACCATCACGCCGGAATTGCGGAAGCAAGTTGAGGAAACCATTGCTGCCATCCGCGCCATGCTGGCCTGGGGAAAACTTCCGCCGCCTGCCAACGATGCGCGCTGCAAAGAGTGCTCACTGATCGACATCTGCCAACCGCAGGCGATTGCACTCTGTGCAGGGCACACCCAACTAGAGCAAACGCTTTACGAACCGGAGGATTGATGGCGCGCCAGATACTCAACACCCTCTACGTGATGACGCCCCACAGCTATCTCCATCTGGAGAACGACACCCTGCGTGTGGATGTGGAGCGCGAGAAGAAGATGCAGGTCCCGCTGCACCACTTGGGCGGCGTGGTTTGTCTGGGCAACATCATGCTCTCGCCCGCCCTGATGCACCGCTGCGCGGACGATGGCATCAGCCTAGTCCTGCTGGATGGCAACGGGCGTTTCAAGGCACGATTGGAAGGCGCGGTCTCGGGCAACATCCTGTTGCGGCAAGCGCAGCATCGGCAGGCAAGCAATGCCGCTTTTTCGCTGAACGTATCGCGCGCCATGATCGCGGGAAAGTTGCGCAATGCGCGCCAAGTTTTGCTGCGCGGTGCGCGCGAGGCTGCCGATGAGTCTGACGCCAAGACGCTTGCTGCAGCGGCCACCGCACTACGTGCTTCTGTGCGCAATCTGCCGCTTGCTGTCGATCTCGATAGCGTGCGCGGCATCGAAGGCGATGCCGCCAAAGTTTATTTCTCCGCCCACTAGTGTCCGGTTAAGAATCGAATAGATTCAGTTGGTTGCAGAGGCCGTTGTTTTCTTCCTGACCACTGATGCCCTGCAAAGCTTGTTGAATGGGCATTTTCTCGAACAAAGTGACCGACAGAATCTGTAG
>NZ_BAAFRY010000051.1:0-2224 GCF_045866295.1 Ferrigenium sp. UT5 | reverse complement strand
CGTAAATGGCTCAAGACGCCGGAAGGCACGGAGCCGCAGTATTGCCGGCAGCGCGGCGACAACAAGATCACGCCGTACGCGGAGCGTTTGGTGCAGATGCTGGAGATTGACGCTCGCCGCTCGAAACGGGAGCGCCGCACGGCCTTGAAGCTGCATGCCGAACTGCAGGCATTGGGCTTTGATGGCGACTACAGTCGGGTCACCGAATTCATTCGGCGCTGGCGGAAAGACGGCGGTGCCGCAGTCAGCAAAGCCTTCGTGCCGCTACGGTTTGAGCCTGGCGAAGCGCACCAGTTCGACTGGAGCGAAGAGCATATCCTGATTGGCGGTGTGTGGCGCAAGGTGATGCTGGCGCATCTCAAGCTGTGTTTCAGTCGTGCGTTTGTTGTCCAAGCCTATCCAACGCAGAGCCACGAGATGCTGTTCGATGCGCACACGCGGTCGTTCACCGTGCTGGGCGGGATTGCCCGTCGTGGCATTTACGACAACATGAAGACGGCGGTGGACAAGGTCAAGAAGGGCAAGTTGCGCATCGTCAACACCCGGTTTGCCGCGATGGCCTCGCACTATCTGTTTGATCCGGACTTTTGCAATGTTGCCTCCGGCTGGGAGAAAGGCGTCGTCGAAAAGAATGTGCAGGACAGCCGGCGGCGTATCTGGCAGGAAGCGACTGAGCAGCGCTTTGGTTCTTTTGCCGAGCTGAATCTGTGGCTACTGGCGAAGTGTCAGCAGCTATGGGGAGAACTGAAGCACCCCGAGGTCGATCTGACCTTGGCGGAAATGCTGGAACAGGAGCGGTCCAGCCTGATGCCGATGATTGCCCCCTTCGATGGCTATGTCGAGACCTTGGGCAAGGTCGCCAGCACTTGCCTGGTGATCGAAGATCGCAATCGTTACTCCGTGCCGTGTGAACTGGTGGGGCAAATGGTGAGCATCCGCACCTATCCGGAACGGATCGACTTCGTGGCGCATGACCGGATCGTGGCCAGCCACGCCCGCTGCTTCGGGCGCAACGAAGCGCGCTATGACTGGCAACATTACCTTCCCCTGATCGAACGGAAACCTGGCGCGCTGCGGAATGGTGCCCCCTTTGCCGATATGCCAGCACCGCTCCTGCGATTGCGCTGGCTGCTCCTCAAGCGCGAAGGCGGCGACCGGGTGATGGCCAGAGTGCTGGCGGTGGTGCCGAAGCACGGACTGGAAGCGGTGGTGGTGGCGGTGGAATTGGTGCTGGAATCCGGCAACTTCAGCGTCGAGCATATTGAGAATGTGCTGAATCGGCTCAAGCCATCACCGCCAGTAGCCCCGGTGGCGACCCACCTTGAAGTGACCGAGGCGCCGATTGCCGACACGGTTCGCTATGATGGCCTGCGGATGGGGGTGCATCATGCGTGATGTGGCCGCCGAACTCAAAAGCTTGCGTCTGTACGGGATGGCGAGCGCCTGGGAAGAAGTCTCCGCCGACAGTCAATCGGTCGGCATGCAAACCTCGGCCTGGCTGATTGAACACCTGTTGCAGGCAGAGCATACCGACCGGAACATGCGGTCGATCCGCTATCAGATGCAGACGGCCAAATTCCCGGTGCATCGCGATCTGGCTGGATTCGACTTTGCGCAATCCAAAGTGGATCAGCGCCTGATCGACGAGTTGGCCGGCATGGGCTTCACCGAGCATGCACACAATGTGGTGCTGATTGGCGGTACGGGGACGGGCAAGACCCATCTGGCGACCGCGCTGGGGATTGCCGGCATCACCCAGCTTGGCAAACGGGTGCGCTTCTACTCGACGGTCGACCTGGTCAATCTGCTGGAGCAGGAGAAAGCAGCGGGCCGTGCCGGAAAGTTGGCCTTCTCGCTCATGCGCATGGATCTGGTGATTCTGGACGAACTGGGGTATCTGCCGTTCAGCCAGTCTGGCGGGGCCTTGCTGTTCCATCTGCTGTCGAAGCTCTACGAACACACCAGCGTGATCATTACGACGAATCTGACCTTCGCCGAATGGTCGAGTGTATTTGGCGATGCAAAGATGACTACAGCCTTGCTGGATCGGCTGACCCACCACTGCCATATCGTTGAAACCGGCAACGAGTCTTATCGGTTCAAGCATAGTAGTGCGACCGCAAAATCACGGATCAAGGCGCGGGAGCAAAGCAAGCGGGGGAAGGCCGTTGTTGAAGACGAACCGTTCTGAACATCCTGCCGAAAAATGGAAAAACTGAGCTAC
>NZ_BAAFRY010000050.1:0-2307 GCF_045866295.1 Ferrigenium sp. UT5 | reverse complement strand
TATCCGCCACTACGGGCTGATCGCCAATGGCGGGCGGCGCGAGAACCTGGCGCGGGCACGCGAACTGCTGCAGGTCGTGCCGGTGGAACCTCAAGAGAGCGATACACCGAACGAAGCGGCACAACCGACCTTCGTCTGTCCGCACTGCGGTGCGCCGATGCACATCATCGAGACGCTGCCGCGCATCCTGCCGATACGGGCGCCCCCTCGTCTGCGGGGGCCGCCATGAACATCGTTTCGTTTTACCGTCCGTCCAAGTGTTGCTGGCGCGTGCCGGCAAGACGCTGCTTTGCCTTGCGAGCCAATATTGCTGCTTTGACGTCCGTACACGACGCAAGCGCTTGTCAAAATGATTCCGGAATTGACGACTTGAATGAAATATTACGCTCGCTGACAAGCCCTATCGACCCGGCAGGTCGAAAGATACCCCATCAAATCCCCATAGCCTGCACGCTGATCTGAGTGCAGCGGCACCCCACGCGGTTTCCTCCTTGGAGCGGTTGTCCGACGTCAGCCCGGAACGGGCGGCTGCACTCGTTCGTGCGGCGCGTAGGGGCTGACATCCGACAACCCTTAACCATGGCAGTCATTAATAGCTTGTGAATTCTATTACTGGCATGTGATGCAAAGCAGTCAAGGTTCTTGAATTAAAAGTGGCTAGCAACTGGGGGGGCGCGATTCAAGTCTTATTTTTGTATAAATCACTAATGGCACGAATAAAAGAAGGCTGGACAACATCGCTTGTTACCGGACGTATCTCAGCTTCCTTCCTTGTTTTTGTAGAGCGTCCTAAACTTCCCTTCAGATAGCGGCTCATCGAAAACTTCAAACGTTTCGCTTCCGATAAGCAATTTCTTGAGGGTCTTGAAACCGTATCTTTCATTGAGACAGCTCACATCCTCAGGCAATTCTATATTTGCCAGCCTTCCAGCATGAGCTAAATAGCACCAGCCATCCTTCCGTTGAATCTGGGTAGCCACCTCCCGTAGGAAGGACACAAGTGGGCTGGCTTGAAGCCACAACAATTCCATTTGATCCTGAAAATCCGTACTGGCCATTAGTTCGGCCTGCACCCTTCGACCTTCCTGCATGTGACTGGCTGTAGATCGGAGGTGCTCATGCATCGGCAATACTTTTTCACGCTGTAGTTCAAGATAGGCCAGAGTCTCTTCAAGTTTCTCTGGTGTATCAGGCAACCATCTTGGTAGGAATCCATGAACCAACTCGTTGCGCTGTTCTATCATCAGCTTCATGTCTCTGCGCATGGCTACTACGAAATCGGCGTCACTATGGATTCGGAAAGAAATTGAGAGCCAGCCCGGAGTGCCTTCATCTTCAGGCACTTCTACTCCCGCGTCGTTTAGTACCTCGGTGCAATATTTATCAACCAGGAGTCCGAACATATTTCTGTTGATAGTGGCGGCTTTCTTCTGTTGTCGCTCCTTGAAGTCGTCTGGAAAACCGCTGGCTTTATGGTTGGATAGCAGGAATTTTAATAATCCCTCAATTTGCTGAAATAGAAGTAGGTTCCTCCCCACACGCCGGAGGACTTCGTCTTGAAGTGATTTGATGTCAAGTGCCAAAGGGATAAGCCTGTTCGGTTGATTCAAGCATATCTTAACAGTCTGAATTGTTCGAATAGGTAAAACACCCTCGACTAACTAGATGCTTACGTCAGCAATACGCTGCGAAGTAGACATACCCCTTGAATTATTGAGCGGCAGCTCAGGTTAAGGGTTGTCGGATGTCAGCCCCTACGCGCCGCACGAGTGAGTGCAGCAGCCCGTTCCGGGCTGACGTCGGACAACCGCTCCAAGGAGGAAACCGCGTGGGGTGCCGCCGCACTCAGATCAGCGCGCAGGCTATGGGGATTTGATGGGGTATCTTTCGACCTGCCGGGTCGATAGGGCTTATCGGCGAACGCAAGATTTCAATCAAGTCATCGATTCCGGCATCGTTTGGACGAACGTCTGCGTCGTGTTCGGCCATCAATGCAGCAATATCGGCCCGCCAAGCAAAGCCGCAGCTTGCCGGCCCAGACCGGCAACACGTTGCAGGGTCGTAAAACGCCATTATGTTCATGGCGGCCCCCGCAGACGAGGGGGTGCCCGTATCGGCAGGATGCGCGGCAGCGTCTCGATGATGTGCATCGGCGCACCGCAGTGCGGACAGGCGAAGGTCGGTTGTGCCGCTTCGTTCGGCGTATCGATCACTTCGGACTCCACTGGCACGACGTGCAGCAGTTCGCGTGCCCGCGCCAGGTTCTCGAGCCGCCCGCCATTGGCGATCAGCCCATAGTGGCGGATG
>NZ_BAAFRY010000049.1:0-2429 GCF_045866295.1 Ferrigenium sp. UT5 | reverse complement strand
GGTGTTTTGATTGTTGCGAGGCGATTCAATTACTTGCAACTTTACCTAAGGTTATAGGATCAAGCCGCACGGGCAATTAGTATCGGTTAGCTTAACGCATTACTGCGCTTCCACACCCGACCTATCAACGTGGTGGTCTTCCACGACCCTTCAGGGCAATCAAGTTGCCAGGGAAGTCTCATCTTGAGGCGAGTTTCCCGCTTAGATGCTTTCAGCGGTTATCTCTTCCGTATATAGCTACCCGGCGATACGACTGGCGTCATAACCGGTACACCAGAGATACGTCCACTCCGGTCCTCTCGTACTAGGAGCAGGTCCCCTCAAACTTCCAGCGCCCACGGCAGATAGGGACCAAACTGTCTCACGACGTTTTAAACCCAGCTCACGTACCACTTTAAATGGCGAACAGCCATACCCTTGGGACCGGCTACAGCCCCAGGATGTGATGAGCCGACATCGAGGTGCCAAACTCCCCCGTCGATATGAACTCTTGGGAGGAATCAGCCTGTTATCCCCAGAGTACCTTTTATCCGTTGAGCGATGGCCCTTCCATACAGAACCACCGGATCACTATGACCTACTTTCGTATCTGCTCGACTTGTCAGTCTCGCAGTTAAGCATCCTTTTGCCATTGCACTATCAGTACGATGTCCGACCGTACCTAGGATACCTTCGTACTCCTCCGTTACAATTTGGGAGGAGACCGCCCCAGTCAAACTGCCTACCATGCAATGTCCCCAACCCCGATCAGGGGTCCAGGTTAGAACATCAAACACACCAGGCTGGTATTTCAACGTCGGCTCCACGATGTCTGGCGACACCGCTTCAAAGCCTCCCAGCTATCCTACACAGATCTGTTCAAAGTCCAATGCAAAGCTACAGTAAAGGTTCATGGGGTCTTTCCGTCTAGCCGCGGGGAGATTGCATCTTCACAAACATTTCAACTTCGCTGAGTCCCGGGTGGAGACAGTGTGGCCATCGTTACGCCATTCGTGCAGGTCGGAACTTACCCGACAAGGAATTTCGCTACCTTAGGACCGTTATAGTTACGGCCGCCGTTTACTGGGACTTCAATCAAGAGCTTGCACCCCATCATTTAATCTTCCAGCACCGGGCAGGCGTCACACTCTATACGTCCACTTTCGTGTTTGCAGAGTGCTGTGTTTTTATTAAACAGTCGCAGCCACCATTTCACTGCAACCCCATCGACCTTCGAGAGTAAATCTCTACAATCTACCGGGGCGCACCTTTTCCCGAAGTTACGGTGCTAATTTGCCGAGTTCCTTCACCCGAGTTCTCTCAAGCGCCTTAGAATTCTCATCCTACCCACCTGTGTCGGTTTGCGGTACGGTCCCAATGTAACTGAAGCTTAGTGGCTTTTCTTGGAAGCTTGGTATCAGCAACTTCGCGCCCGAAGGCACTCGTTATCACGCCTCAGAATTGATCTCCCGGATTTGCCTAAGAGATCTCCCTACACGCTTCAACCAGGACATCCAACACCTGGCTTGCTTAACCTTCTCCGTCCCCACATCGCATTACATTAAGGTACAGGAATATTAACCTGTTTCCCATCGACTACGCATTTCTGCCTCGCCTTAGGGGCCGACTCACCCTGCTCCGATGAACGTTGAACAGGAAACCTTGGGTTTTCGGCGAGGGGGCCTTTCACCCCCTTTATCGCTACTCATGTCAGCATTCGCACTTCTGATACCTCCAGCATGGTTCACACCACACCTTCGCAGGCCTACAGAACGCTCTCCTACCATATCAATGCTCCTTTTAGAGCACGCTCACGGTTGTCGTTCGCGCCACCGGCGGGAACGACAAACCTTCAATTGAGGTGAGGTGCTTGCTCCACCTGTTTTGTCAGATGGCGTTTTGCGACGCGTTGCGTCGCGAAACTTCGCATGCCCTAAAAGGAGCATTGATATCCCTAGCTTCGGTGCACAGTTTGAGCCCCGTTACATCTTCCGCGCAGGACGACTCGATCAGTGAGCTATTACGCTTTCTTTAAATGATGGCTGCTTCTAAGCCAACATCCTGACTGTTTTAGCCTTCCCACTTCGTTTTCCACTTAACTGTGTCTTGGGGACCTTAGCTGAGGGTCTGGGTTGTTTCCCTTTTGACACCGGACGTTAGCACCCGATGTCTGTCTCCCACGCTCGCACTTCTCGGTATTCGGAGTTTGCAATGGTTTGGTAATCAGCAATAGACCCCTAGCCATGACAGTGCTCTACCCCCGAGAGTGATACGTGAGGCACTACCTAAATAGTTTTCGGAGAGAACCAGCTATTTCCAAGTTTGTTTAGCCTTTCACCCCTATCCACAGCTCATCCCCTAACTTTTCAACGTTAGTGGGTTCGGACCTCCAGTGAGTGTTACCCCACCTTCATCCTGGCCATGGATAGATCACTTGGTTTCGGGTCTAC
>NZ_BAAFRY010000048.1:0-2811 GCF_045866295.1 Ferrigenium sp. UT5 | reverse complement strand
AATGCGATGACGAGTGGATGAGCGGAAAAATCTATTTGAACATGAACACCTGATGCACGACCTCAAGAATTTTGCTCGTGAGAACTTTTACAGAAAAGGTGTTGCACAATCTATGGGATTTCAGGTTGGTTTGATATGCCAGTAGCGCCTGGCGACGATCTTCCTCACGAGGAGGAGAGAACATAGACGATAAAAACGGTCGCGGCTGCGCTCAGAAAGTGCAGACGTAATCGTTCTTTGGTCGTTCTGGAAGTTTGATACTGCGATTGCCCGAAGGCTGGTTGGAATGCCCTGAGTCTTTATAGCCCGAGGCGGCAGGCGTCTTGTGATTCTATCTACTTGACGAATTGTGTAAAGATACTGCGGGCTAAACATCTCCACCCACCAGAAAATCCGGAGACTAAAAAATCAGCCTTCCCCGCTCAGAGCTCTAAACCCACCGGAAAATCCGGATACCCGATTCTTTACATACCGTTCTACCACACTCCATTCGCCTCGCTCCCCAACTGTCGCTACATAATAGCCGTCCGTCCAAAACTGCCCGCCCCATAACTCTCTTTTCACACTCGGCTTCGCTCGGAATATCTCCCGTGCTGTAAGAATTTTGAATACCCGTACTATCTGCCACGGCGCTACCTCCGGGTGCGCCGCGCACAGTATGTGGATGTGATCCCGGTCACATCCAATCTGCTCAAACTCTATGTCGTAACGTTCTTCTATTCCTCGCGCCGTCTCAACAATAATCCGCTCAATTTCCTCATCCAGTAATGCTTTCCGATATTTCACTGGAAACACGATGTGATAGTAGATTTGCCACGCGTAATGGCTGCTCTTCTTGACCCGTCCTTCTTCCATCTCTTCATTTTGGCCTGCGCTGTCCCCGCAGCAAGACTGCGGGGAATTACAAGTTGATCATCCTGATGACGTAGCTGTTGTCCACTCCCTCCCGGGCCGCCTGTTCGCGTATGGTTTTCACATCGCCGAATTCCAGCATGGCCAGCCAGTTCACAAACCCCCATCAGACTTAGGTCTACTACCTGAACTAGAGAAGGCGCTCAGATGTTTCATCTTGAGGGGCACCTGTGTGTCGAAAGTAACGGTTCGAGAATGCTGAAACCGGACCTTCCAGCAAGCTGCACCGACAGCCTTTTCAGCAAACCGCCACAGTCCGCTACGGTTAAGGGTTGTCGGACATCAGCCCATCGACTGCTGCGTGTTCAGGAATGACAGCCCGTTCCGGGCTGATGTCCGACAACCGCTCCAAGGAGGAAACCGCGTGAGTTACTGAGAGATAGCTTGTCGTGATAAATCAGTTGAAATGTTTGCGCAGATTCGCGAATCGGAGCGGCATCGGATTTTTTGCCCCGGTGGTGGCCATATACCGGATGCTCAGAAAGCACCGACTCGATTTCGTGAAACAGATGCGTGTTGTTTATCAATATGCGTTCTGGAAGGGTTGAATGCCCTTCCCCTTATCGCTTAGGGTCCAAACCAATCGATTGCCACAGGAATGCATACGATACCTCTCGCCTGCCTTGAGCCTTCGCCTGACGGCGCTCACTCTCTTCATAGGATCGCAGCAAGCCCGTTACACGCTCGATACCGGCAGGTGTATTTATCGCCTGCCTAGGCGTGCGGCCACCCAAATCGGGGATGGATTCATCGGCCCAATTGGCATACAGACGATGAAGGGTTTGTTCGATCAGGTCCACCAGCGCGTCGGCAGGAATGTCGGTTGGCATCAGACTTCCGCGACCGGCTCCCTCCGGATCGAGATTCTGCATCATGCCGATCGGGTCGGAAAGCACGCGTCCCAAAAATTCAACGGAATCCCCGGCCAGTTTATCGAACCACTTCCTCCCCTTGTCAGCTTCAGCTAGGTTCTTGTGGAACAGTTCGATCTTGTCGGCTCCGTCGCCAATGTTGATCGTGGTGCGCGGACGGGTCAGCCCGTCTTCGCACTTCTTGGTACGCGTCCAGCCCGCAGTCCGGTGGCCATCAACATCTCTCTTCTTGGCCAGTGCCTGTTCAAGCGCATCCCAATCCCTGACTCGGTAATGATCTGTAACCAGCAGTATCGGTTCGCCTGATTGTGCATCCACGATGCCTGGCATCTGCCGAGGACGGACATATTGTTCCAGCCATTTTTGGCGGATCACAAAACTGAAGAATTCCGGCAGATCCGGCTCCATTCCGAAATTTTTCTGGGCATCGCGCATGATTTCCAGAGCAGATACAGCCGAGATGCGCGATAAAGGATAGGCACATCCCGACATTTCGTAACGCCCATCCGTTGCCATGATCCTTGCGGCAAGCTGGGTGCCGATAAGTTTGGGATTGCTGCCGGACTTTTCCATGACGATGATTGGCTCGGCATTATGGTCGAGGGCATCACACAGGGTCATCTGCTGTCCGGCGATGACATCGGTCACGTCATACAGACGCAAGGGACGCTCTGACAACTGCTGCAGCCACTGCCGTTGCGGTACGGTAAATAGAGGGCCGCCCATTCCGAGCAATACGTCGATCACCCGCTGAGGCTTGCCTTTGACATCAATGCGGCCATCCGCAATGAGCCACTCTGTCGCATTCAGCTGGATGCCATGCCATGTCTCAGCATCCAGCGCATGGAGCGTCTTTTGCTCATCGTGGGATAAACGATCAGAGAGCACCTCGTTGATGGCGTCCATCACTGCATGCCGGGTCAAGTCCAAAATTTGCTGTAAATTCGATTCAGTAAATCTGCTTTCTCTCACCCGTTGAGCGCAATTACCTTGCTATCTTCGGGCGGGTTTTTTCTGGCTGCTGCCC
>NZ_BAAFRY010000047.1:0-2854 GCF_045866295.1 Ferrigenium sp. UT5 | reverse complement strand
AAAAATGGAAAAACTGAGCTACACTGACCAACGCCGCCTCCCCGGAGGTGGCTAAAGTGCCTGGGTAAAATTCAACGCGCAGAACTGGGTAGTTTTAAACGCGCGCCAACAGCTAACACGCACACGTGTTTTACTCGACAGCCCTTCCGCCCACTGTTAAATTTCGGTCTGTTCAATCCTCGTAAAGCCCTGCAAATATCATGGAAAAGCCCGCACAACACCACCGTCTCCTCATCCTCGGTTCCGGTCCTGCCGGCTACACCGCCGCCGTGTATGCCGCACGCGCAAACCTGAAACCGGTGCTCATCACCGGCATGGCACAAGGCGGACAACTCATGACCACCACCGAAGTCGATAACTGGCCTGCCGATGTGAACGGCGTGCAGGGGCCGGAACTGATGCAACGTTTCCAGCAGCACGCCGAACGGTTCAACACCGAAATCGTGTTCGACCACATCCACACCGCCAAACTGCAACAGAAACCGTTCACCCTGATCGGCGATGCAGGAACCTACACCTGCGATGCGCTCATCATCTGCACGGGTGCCTCCGCGCAATATCTCGGCCTGCCGTCGGAAGAAGCGTTCATGGGCAAGGGCGTGTCCGGCTGCGCCACCTGCGACGGGTTCTTCTACCGCAACAAGCCGGTGGCCGTGGTCGGCGGCGGCAATACGGCCGTGGAGGAGGCGCTCTACCTGGCCAACATTGCCAGCCACGTCACGCTGATTCACCGCCGCGACAGTTTCCGCGCCGAACGCATCATGGTCGATCACCTGATGGAAAAAGTGAAGGAAGGCAAGATCACCCTGCAACTGCATCAGGTGCTGGACGAAGTCCTGGGCGACGACAGCGGCGTCACTGGCGCACGCCTGAAGAACGTGCAAAACGGCGGCACACAGGAAATCAAGGTGGACGGCGTGTTCATCGCCATCGGCCACAAACCCAACACCGACATCTTCGCCGGACAACTGGAGATGGAGAACGGTTACCTGGTGACCCAAGGCGGTCGCAACGGCAATGCAACGCAAACCAGCATCCCCGGTGTATTCGCCGCCGGCGATGTGCAGGACCACATCTATCGCCAGGCCTGCACCAGCGCCGCGACCGGCTGCATGGCCGCACTGGATGCGGATAAATACCTCGCCGCGCTGGGATAAGTCGTGAAAAGTAGGCCGGGGCAAGATGATGGACATGGCAGAAACGCCGTTCCTGATAATGAAATCCGCCCTACCCGCCCCCACCCCACCCCTCCCCCGGAGGGAGATGGGGCAAACGAATCGCTGGGCGAGTTTCAAACCAACGACTTGTTCCGGCAAGCCCTGGAAGACGTGGTGCCGCTCAAGCCGGATGGCCGCGTTCTCCCCACTCCCAAACCCATCAGAACAAAAGACACCCCGCTAAATTCGCCATCCATCGCTGACGACCTATCCGACTACGGTGCGGGCGACACCGCCGCCACCGAATACCTGAGCAACGGTCTCAACCGCATGACCCTGCGCAAACTAAGGCACGGCACATGGCCGCCGCAGGACAGCCTGGATTTGCACGGCCTCAACAGCGATCAGTCCAGAAAGCTGTTGGCGGAATTCCTGCATCAGGCAACACAACGCGGACTCCGCTGCGTCAGCGTGATCCACGGCAAAGGCTGGCGCAGCGAAGGCCGCGACGGGATATTGAAGGTGCACACCCGCCACTGGCTGACGCAACATGCTGCGGTGCTGGCGTTTTGTGAAGCGCCGCCGAATGCGGGGGGCGGCGGTGCGGTATGGGTGTTGCTGAAATCGAAAGTATTCCCGGGTTGACCACCGGAAATTCTGCCTTGCCGGATTCAATCCGGTTTGAGCAGCGCTTATTTTCCGATCGCTTTGCGTCCGCGTTGCAGAAAGGTATCAGCCATTTCCTCGCTGATCGTCAATTTGATCAGCTTCTTGCAGCCGGTCAACACCTGCTCCAGCGCTTCCGGCGTATCTTCCGATTCTTCCACTTTTCTGATGATGCGTTGGGCGTGCTCGCCCAACAATTCGTGGGCGATTGCGGCCAGCCGACTCTTCAGTGAAGGACCCGAATCTGCGGGCTGGACGATGGAACCGTCTGCCAAGGCTTGGTCGTCGATGTAGCCCAGCGCCAGCAACTCCTCCAGCGTCGCCACAACATCGCTGACCCAAAACACGGTCGCCCCCAGTTCGGCCAGCGTTGCCTTGCCATTGACGACCAGCAAGGCACGGCGCTGATTGGCCGAAAGTTCACGGCCGTGGCTCAGCAAGATTTCCTCCCCCTTCCGGGTGCGGTACAAAACCAGGTTTTGCTGCATGGCCATCCCGGATTATTCGGTTAGTTCACGAATGATGTTAAAGATAAGCCGGACAGTGACCACCACATAAACCGCACCAAATACAAAGATGGATGACACGACCAGACGCTGAATGTCAGCGGGCAGCAGGTCAAAGAATGGGGTGGCGAGATAGCCAACGCTGAACAGCATCACCAATGCGGTCAGAAAATTCCAGCGCTTGCCCACCACTCCGCCGGGTATGCTGGATTTGAGGGACAACACCAGATACAGGCAATAAAACATGATCAAAATGGCGATGACGTTCAAGACGGTGGTGACATTCAAATTCATTTGCATCTCCCTGTGTGGTTCCGAAAAAAATCCAGCGGGAAAACCGATCGCATCAACAACGCAACACCGCCTCACCGGCAACAGAAACCCTCAAGTTGCCCGGACAGCCAGTGCTACTGATTAACCCATGAAGGGAAATCCCCCGGCTATGCCGGGGTGGCAGTAAAAGTTTGACATATACGGGAGTCCATCAGCGAAACTCCAGACGTGAGCCGCCAAGCACACGCAGAA
>NZ_BAAFRY010000046.1:0-2998 GCF_045866295.1 Ferrigenium sp. UT5 | reverse complement strand
TGAGAAATCCTCCCGTTTCCCGCGACAGGTGCAGACCGGATTTTGCCAGATGCCACAAGGCTTGCAGAGGATTTCATGCTAAATTCTACCCACACTCTTTCACGAAGACCCGTTTTTTTAATCTCCGGTAGCCTTGGTGCTTGCCGCGAAATTGTCTCGATTTCATGGTGTGCAGTACGCGGGGATTCGCTTAAAATGCACGAGTTCATATTGGGAGATATCAATGAGGGGCGCGCGCTTGGGTGTCTGTAAACCGGGTAACGATGCCACGAGAGTTCTGCGCTGTTTGGGCGGGGTGGCCGCAAACGGTGACGATACCGGTGGGACGAGGGTTCGTGCCCGCCATGAAACCAGCACATTGATTCCGCTCGAGCCATGATTCTCGGTGTCCATCACGCCACTTTTTTGTGTCGAGACCTCGCCCGTTCCCGGGCTTTTTATGAAGGCGTGCTGGGGCTGCATTCCGATCCGGCACGTCCGCAAATGAGCTTCGACGGGGTGTGGTACAACCTCGCGCACGGACAGCAAATTCATCTGATGCAATTACCCGATCCCGGGGCGGGATTGACGCGACCCGCCCACGGCGGCCGTGACCGCCACGTCGCTTTTGTGGTGTCGAACCTGGCGGATCTTAAGCACGCACTGGAAGCGGCTGCGATCACCTGTCGCATGAGTCAATCGGGGCGGCGAGCCCTGTTCTGCCACGACCCGGACCAGAATGCACTGGAATTCATTGAGGCGATGGCGTGACGGATGAGGTCGGGCTGAGTCCGCGCCAGTGGTATCAAGCGGCCTGTGAAAGCGCCGGTATTGTGTGCGATGTGCGGCAACAGGCGGCCATTGGGGAACTGCAGGTGTTGTGGCAACAGCTGGTGGAATTCAAAGCCCGACGTAACCAATTTCTTGGCCGCAGCCTGTTGAGTCCGGAGGTGCCCAGAGGTTTGTACCTCTGGGGAGGCGTCGGGCGCGGTAAAACTTTCCTGATGGACGGGTTTTATGCCTGCCTGCCGTATCGGCGCAAACGCCGCATCCATTTTCATCGCTTCATGCACGAGGTGCATCATGAAATGCAGCGTCTGGCGCGGGAGTCCGACCCCTTACTGGCGCTGGCCGACGGCATTGCCCATGCCACGCGGCTGCTCTGTCTGGACGAATTCCATGTGGACGACATCGCCGATGCGATGATTCTTGGACGTCTCATGGAGGCGCTGTTTGCGCGCGGCGTGGTGTTGCTGATGACCTCCAATTTTGCGCCGGACGAGTTGTATCCAAACGGCTTGCAGCGGCAGAATTTCCTGCCTGCCATTGCCTTGCTCAAACGCGAGTTGAAAGAGGTGTACCTCGACGGTGTGACGGATTACCGCATGATGCAGATGGTGCGTGACCCCCTATTCTTGCTCACCCGGCACGCCGATACCGAGGCGCACATGCAATCCCTGTTTCGTCGTTTGACCGCGGGGGCGGTCAGTGCGGGAACGGGGCTGGCGGTGGGTAAGGTTCAGCTGCATGCCAAACGGCTGGCGCGCGAAGTTGCGTGGTTCGAATTCGGCGAACTGTGCGGCGGCAACCACGATACGTCCGATTACCTCGTTATTGCCGAACGCTACCCGACCGTGTTTCTATCCGGCATTCCGCGTTTTACGGCCGAATTAAGCGCGGCGGCGCGGCGTTTCACCTGGCTGGTGGATGTGCTCTACGACCACCATGTCGTCCTGGTTGCCTCGTTTGAGGTTGCGCCGGAGCTGCTGTACGGCGCGGGGCAGCACGACAGCGAGGCGCAACGTATCCTGAGTCGCTTGGCCGAAATGCGCACGCGCCGCTATCTGGAATTGCCGCATCGGAGCCGCGCAGTTACCCTGACAAGAGGAGATTCGTAAAATCAACACAATCAGACTGATCGGCGGCACGCACCGCAGCCGCCTTATCACCTTCCCGGATGCCGACGGTTTGCGTCCCACGCCGGACCGGGTGCGCGAGACCTTGTTCAACTGGCTGGGGCAGACATTGTATGGCAAGCACTGCCTGGATCTGTTTGCAGGCAGCGGCGCCCTCGGTTTCGAGGCGGCTTCGCGCGGGGCGGAAGAAGTGGTGATGGTGGAAAGTAACCCTGCCGTATTTAAGGCATTGCAGGGCAATGCGAAAAAATTGGCACTGGGGAATGTAGCCTTGCACTGCGAGGATGGGCTAAAATTCGCCTCTCGCGCCCAGGGCGCGTTCGACGTCGTGTTTCTTGATCCTCCGTTTCAGAGCAATTATTGGCCGCAACTGTTGCCGCGTCTGGCGGAGTTGTTGGCACCGGGCGGACTGGTGTATGCCGAAAGCGGCAACCTGTTTGAACCGGGGACGGATTGGCAGATTTTGAAACAGGGCAAGGCGGGCGCGGTGCATTACCGCTTAATGGGGCATATAAAACAATGATCAGAGTCGTCTATCCGGGTACCTTCGATCCCATCACCCGCGGGCATGAGGATGTGGTGCGCCGCGCGGCCGGCTTGTTTGGCGAGGTGATCGTGGCGGTCGCGGCGAGCCGGGTTGCCACGCTGTTCACCCTGGAAGAACGGGTGGCGATGGCGCGCGAAGTGTTTGCCGATTTTCATAACGTCAAGGTGGACGGCTTTGACGAATTGCTGATGAATTACGTGCGCGAAAAAAATGCGCGCGTGGTGTTGCGGGGATTGCGTGCGGTGTCCGACTTCGAGTATGAATTCCAGATGGCGGGCATGAACCGTAATCTGCATCCCGATGTCGAGACCGTGTTCCTGACCCCGGCGGAACGCTACACCTTCATTTCGGCCAGCATGGTGCGCGAGATCGCGCGCTTCGGCGGGGATGTGAGCAAGTTCGTATCGCCCCTGGTCGAGGCGAAATTGAAAGATAAAAGATCAACCAAAGGAGATGGGATGGACGCCTCCCTCCCCACGGGGAGCGAGGTAAGTAAGTAAGAATGAGGTAGCCCCTCGCGGACCTGACGGCATCTAGGTGCCAAGGTGGAGATAAT
>NZ_BAAFRY010000045.1:0-5977 GCF_045866295.1 Ferrigenium sp. UT5 | reverse complement strand
GAAATCCTCCCGTTTCCCGCGACAGGTGCAGACCGGATTTTGCCAGATGCCACAAGGCTTGCAGAGGATTTCATGCTAAATTCTACCCACACTCTTTCACGAAGACCCAAAAAAACATACAGGCCTTTTGCTGGAGCACACTCGCCGGTTTCACGAAATAGAAGTGCCAGATCCGTACTAGGGTGGCATGGTCGGATTTGAGCGTGTATTGGATGTGGTGGAGGATGCGGCAGAAGATTTGCTGCCGCACATTTTTCAGAATCACCTGTAGTGGCAGTTCAAACACTTTCAGGATAAAAAAAGCACGGCAGGGTATGCCGTGCATTTTTTATGGAGTCACAATCCAAATTTACTTGGGTGAGCGTGTTTCTACCATCTGTAGCGGTTCGCTGTTTTCCATCGTGTAGATTTCGCGCGGACGCTGGCGGCGGCGCGGCGCGTGCTCACGATTTTCCGTCGCGGCAACGGCCACCGAAGCCGCTTTGTTCGGATCCGTTTCGATCAGTGTCAGACCGCTGGCGTCCAGATCGAGGTTGAGCGGAGGGGCGACAGGGGCAGCGACCGCGGCCGATACCGGCTGCGATGTGGGGTAGCACACCACTTCGGTTGGCGTGAGCGGTCTGCTCATCCCCTCCGGATAAGCGATGTACTCCGAGGGGGACAAGCGTGCCGGTGTGGTGTCGTGGCTAACCGGGGCAGCCACGGTGGTCAGCGGCAGGGCTGTATCGTTGCCTGCCTCCAGCGGCTGCTCACGACGTTCGCGCTCGCGCCGACCGCCCCGCCGGCCGCGCTTGCGACCCTCGCGCGAAGACGTTCCTTCCGGTTGTTGATCGGGCACGGTTGTCGGGCTGGCCTCAAGCACCGGTTTGCTTTCCTTGTTCTCCGGACGGGGGGCGCGCGCTTGCGGCGGGCGCTCTTTACGATTCTGCGGTTTTCCCTGCTCGGCCAAGGCGTTATTCTCGCGCGGCGCGTCTTCCCGATCGCGGCGGGGTTTGTTGCCATCCCCGCGTTCGCGGCGTTGGCGGTTGCCACCTTCGTTGCGTTCGCGATCTCCGCGTTCGCGGCGGGGATTGTTGCGTCCGCCGCGTGCGGATGCGGCAGGTTTGGCTGCTTCGGTTGCGCTGCCCAGTGCTTTGAGCCAGCCCAACAGACGTCCCAGCAGGGAGGTTTTCTTCTCGGCTTTTTCCGCATGCTTGGGAGCGGGTTGCGCCGGCGTGATGTTGCGCACGGCCGGCTGCGGGCGTTGCGCGACTTTGCTTTCCTGCGGCGACGCGGTGGCGGATTCTTCCGGAGTGGCGACCAGTTTGTAGCTGGCCTGCAAGTGGTCGGCCGTGATGTCGTCCAGACGCAGACGGGTGACGCTGTAATGCGGCGTTTCCATGTGCGGGTTGGGAATCAGGGTGATCCTGACCTTGAAGCGATTTTCGATGCGGGTGATGTCCGCGCGTTTTTCATTGAGCAGGAAAGTGGCGACATCCACCGGCACCTGCACGTGGATGGCGGCACTGCTTTCCTTCATCGCCTCTTCCTGGATCAGGCGCAGGATGTTCAGGGCAGAGGACTCGGTGCCGCGGATGTGGCCAATGCCGTTGCAGCGCGGGCAGGTGGTGTGATTGCCTTCTTCCAGACTGGGTGCCAGACGCTGCCGGGACAATTCCAGCAAGCCGAAACGCGAAATCTTCGCGGTCTGGATGCGGGCGCGGTCGAAGTGCATGGCATCGCGCAGACGGTCTTCCACCGCGCGCTGGTTCTTGCTGGATTCCATGTCGATGAAGTCGATCACGATCAGGCCGCCCAGATCGCGCAGGCGCATCTGGCGCGCGATTTCGTCGGCAGCCTCCAGATTGGTGTTGAGCGCGGTAGCCTCGATATCGCCGCCGCGCGTGGCACGGGCGGAGTTGATGTCGATGCTGGTCAGAGCCTCGGTGTGGTCGATGACGATGGCGCCGCCGGAGGGTAGGTTCACCTGGCGCGCATGCGCCGATTCGATCTGGTGTTCGATCTGGAAACGCGAGAACAGCGGCACGTCGTCGTGATAACGCTTGATGCGATCCACATGATCCGGCATCACGGTGCCCATGAACGCTTGCGCCTGTTCGAAGATGTCGTCGGTGTCGATCAGGATTTCGCCGATATCCGGGTTGAAATAGTCGCGGATGGCGCGCACTACCAGGCTGCTTTCCAGATAGATCAGAGACGGGGCTTTTTCCGCCTTGGCGGCCCCTTCGATGGCATCCCACAATTGCTTGAGGTAATCCAGGTCCCACTGCAGCTCTTCCGCATTGCGGCCGATACCGGCGGTGCGGGCGATGATGCTCATGCCCCGGGGGACTTCCAGTTGTCCCAGCACATCGCGCAGTTCGTTGCGGTCTTCGCCCTCGATGCGGCGCGAGACGCCGCCGCCGTTCGGGTTGTTCGGCATCAGCACCACATAACGTCCGGCCAGGCTGATGTAGGTGGTGAGGGCCGCGCCCTTGTTGCCGCGCTCGTCTTTTTCGACCTGCACCAGCAGTTCCTGGCCTTCCTTCAGCGCTTCCTTGATGGAGGAGCGGCTGTTGGCGCCGGACTGGTAGTACTGCGGGGAGACTTCCTTGAAGGGGAGGAAACCGTGGCGGGTGCCGCCGTATTCCACGAAACACGCTTCGAGGCTGGGCTCGATGCGGGTGATGATGGCTTTGTAGATGTTGCTTTTGCGTTGTTCTTTGCCGGCGGTTTCAATGTCGAGGTCAACGAGTTTTTGACCATCCACAATGGCGACGCGGAGTTCTTCCGGCTGCGTCGCATTGAATAGCATGCGTTTCATTTTTTTCTCCCGCGCTCTGACACGGGCAGGGCAAAGCTACGCGCCGCTTAGCGCGCGAGAAGCTGGATGTTCGGGTTGTGATGCCGACGATAGTCCAAGTGCTTGTTCTCGTTGTTAGCTTGTTTGTATCTGCGTGCTGCCTGATGGTTGGGGCAACACGCTAAAATTTATCTGCTGGTGCTTAGAGCGCGCAAATCATTTACCATCACTGCTTGTCTCCGGTGAGTGAGATTAACCGGGCGGGGCTGCTTCGTAGGCGGCTTGATTGCCTGCCATCCTTAACATAAAGCTCGCGTAGCGATTCGTTTGACCCCTCTCCCTCCGGGGGAGGGTTTGGGTGGGGGAAACGGGCATGGCGAAATTCATTATCAAGAGTGGCCCATTTGTCATGACCGTAAGATTGGACGGGGGAATTGACATCCCGTTTCGACAAAGGCGCACACGCGAGTCGCGAGTATATTCAAAATGAACAGTTTGAGCAAAGAATCCGTCACTTGGATGGAAATCGACGCCGAGAGCGCCGGCCAGCGCATCGACAATTTCCTTTTTCGGCACCTCAAAGGGGTGCCCAAGAGCCACGTTTATCGCATTCTTCGCGGCGAAGTCCGGGTCAACAAGAAGCGCATCGACCAGACCTATCGCCTGCAAGCAGGGGATGTGCTGCGCATCCCGCCCATTCGCGTGGCCGAAAGACCGGAGGCCGAATACATCCCGGCCAGCGAATTTCCCATCCTGTTCGAGGACGACGCCCTGCTTGCGGTGGACAAACCGGCCGGTACCGCGGTGCATGGCGGTAGCGGGGTGAGTTTTGGTGTCATCGAACAATTGCGCCATGCGCGGCCGCAGGCCAAGTTTCTCGAACTGGTGCACCGGCTCGACCGCGAGACTTCCGGCGTGCTGCTGGTGGCAAAGAAGCGCTCCGCGCTGACCGCCATGCACGAGATCATGCGCGAAGGGAACAGCGACAAGCGCTACCTGGCGCTGGTGCTCGGGCAATGGCAGAACGCCCGCCAGCACGTAAAATTGCCGCTGCACAAGTTTGACACCCCGCAGGGCGAGAAACGGGTCATGGTGCGCGAGGACGGGCAGCAGGCCCATACCATCTTCAATCTGCAAAAGAACTGGCCTGGGTTCAGTCTGCTCGAAGCCGAACTCAAGACCGGCCGCACCCACCAGATTCGCGTGCACTTATCGCATCTCGGCTTCCCCATCGCCGGGGATTCCAAATACGGCGATTTCGCGCGCAACAAGGAACTGATGAAGCAGGGTTTGAAACGCATGTTCCTGCATGCGCACAGCATCTCCTTCAATCATCCGCTGACGCAGGAAGCGCTGCGCATTGTTGCCCCTCTGGCACCTGAGTTGCAGAAATTTCTCGATCGGCTGGACCAGAACGCATGACCCCCCCGACCTATTCGGAACGAGCGCTGTTGTTCACGCTGGCGGGCATCCAGTTCAGCCATATCCTGGATTTCATGATCATGATGCCGCTGGGGCCGATGCTGATGGTCGAGCTGGACATCACCACGCACGAGTTCGGCCTGCTGGTCGCTTCCTACAGTTTCAGCGCTGCCGTGTCGGGTCTCTTCGCGGCGACCTTTGTTGACCGCTTCGAACGCAAGCGGTTGCTGTTGACCATCTTTCTGTTGTTCGGCCTGGCGACACTGGCCTGCGCGCTGGCGCCGGGCTATGCCACCCTGATCGCCGCGCGCTGCATGGCCGGTGCTTTCGGCGGAATGTTGGGGGCGCTGGTGCAGACCATCGTCGGCGACACCATCCCGTTCGCGCGCCGCGCCAAGGCGAGCGGCACGATCGCGACGGCATTTTCCATTTCCACCGTGGCCGGGGTGCCGCTCTCGCTGTGGCTGGCCAGCCTGTTCCACTGGCGCGCCCCGTTCGTGTTCATCGTCGTGCTGGTTGGGGGGTTCGCCCTGATCGGCTGGCGTTTGCTGCCCGAATTGCACCATCATCTGAACCGCGAGAAGCGCGCGCATCCCTTCAGCGACTTGTTCGCCGTGATGCGCGACGCCAACCACTGGCGGGCGATGACGTTGTCGGCGCTGCTCATCTTTGCCGGATTTACCGTGATCCCTTACATCACGGTCTATGCGGTGAACAACATCAATATCAGCCAGCACGACATCGCCTACATCTATCTCGCGGGCGGCACCGCCACGCTGATTTCGGCGCGGCTGATTGGCCATTTCGCCGATACCCACGGCAAAGTGGAGGTCTATCGCCTGATCGCGTTTGCGGCAATGCTGCCGTTGCTGGCCGTGACCCAAATCCAGAGCGCCACACTGGGCTGGTGGCTGGTCTGCACGACGCTGTTCTTTGTGCTGGTATCGGGACGTTTCATCCCGGCGATGGCGATCATCACTTCCGCCGCGCAACCCAGGCTGCGCGGTACGTTCATGTCGCTCAATGCCACGGTGCAATCCCTGGCAATGGGTTTGGCGGCAAGCTTGAGCGGCTTCATCATCACCCAGGATGCGACCGGCAAGATTATCGGTTACCAGAATGTGGGTTATGTGGCGATTGCCGCCAATCTGCTGGGTATCTGGTACGTCTCGCGCATTGTGATGCACGACGCCCGCCCGAATCTGCCCGACGTCGCGCCTAAGTAGGGCGGGGCAATATATAGGCCAAATTTCTGCTTGTGGCAGGAGGGGGCATCGGGCGAGCATCCGGCACGGTGCAAGCTTGAGAAATAGCGCTAGCTTCCATCCGCAATAATTTAGGCGGTACTAATGGAACGGGTTTTATGCAACCAGTTGTTTCTATGAGATATACAAATCATCGATCAGGATTTTGGCGGCATGCTCATGTGGTTGGCGCGCCGTCTAAATCACGTTAGCAATAAGGGGCCATATGAACTTCATTCAAAAAATATTTACACTCAGTAGTGTCCGGTTAAAAGTCGAACAAATTTAGCTGGTTAGAAAAGTCCGTCTGTTCTACGAGTTGTCCACCGCCCGCGAAAGCCTGATCCAGTGGGGTTTTCTCAAAGACAGACACCGAAAGAATCTGTAGCAGCGAATAAAGCGAGGCATCCAATTGCATCTCCTTCTTAACGATGGCAATCAGCACGTAGGTAGAGACGGCGCACCAGATTTGCGTCTTCACCGCGTTCTCGCTGTTGCCGATGAAGCGTTTGATGCGCAGGTGCTGCTT
>NZ_BAAFRY010000044.1:0-6630 GCF_045866295.1 Ferrigenium sp. UT5 | reverse complement strand
ACCGGAATATGGGTAAACTGATTTCAAATCGGCACCAAAATATTTGCGCCACAAACCCACCCGTTATTGACCTTCGTGGCGAGAATGACTAATTTAACCGGACACTACTGGTGTCATAGAAATATAAATAGAATCAAGGCGGTTGTGTGTCTGTATACGATAGAGTGGGAATAAAAATATCTTTTACTTCTCATCATCCTAAATCCAGAACCACCCCACGCCTGCACTCTGGCGTGGCCCCCAAACCAACCTGCCATACCGTACATCATATATAACGGGGCCGCTCATAGCGGCTGCCGTTTCAGGCGCAAGGCGTTCGTGATCACGGAGACTGAGCTGAAGCTCATCGCCGCCGCCGCGATGATGGGGGAGAGCAGCAGGCCGAAGAACGGATAAAGCACGCCCGCCGCAACGGGGATGCCCAGCACGTTGTAGATGAAGGCGAAGAACAGGTTCTGGCGGATGTTGTGCATGGTTGCACGGGAGAGGCGCAACGCGCGCACGATGCCGCGCAAATCGCCTTTGATCAGGGTGATACTGGCACTTTCCATCGCCACGTCGGTGCCGGTGCCCATCGCGATTCCCACCTGCGCTTGCGCTAAAGCAGGTGCGTCGTTGATGCCGTCGCCTGCCATCGCAACGATGCGTCCTTCTGCTTGAAGTTTCTTTACGATCTCGGCTTTTTGTTCGGGCAAGACTTCCGCCTCGATGCGGTCGATGCCCAATTTTTTCGCCACCGCTTCCGCCGTGATGCGGTTGTCGCCGGTCAGCATGATGACCTGCACACCTTCCTCATGCAGCGCGTGGATCGCTTCTGCCGTGGAGGCCTTGACCGGATCGGCCACGCCGATCAGTCCCGCTGCCTTGCCGTCGATCGCCAGCAACATCACCGTTTGCCCGTCGCTGCGCAATGCCTCGGCGCGCGCGGGCAAGTCGCTCGGATCAATCTGCAATTCCTCGAACAGTTTGAGGTTGCCCAGTGCGACCTGATGTCCCTCGACTGTCCCCGTCACTCCCTTGCCAGTGATCGAGCGAAACACGCTTACTGCGGTCAGTTCGATGCCTCTCTCTTTTGCGCCTTGAACGATGGACGTAGCCAGCGGATGTTCGCTGGCGCGTTCCAGGCTGGCAGCCAGCCATAACACCACGCCTTCCTCGAATCCGTCCAGCGGAATGACCGAGGTCAGTTTCGGTTTTCCTTCTGTCAATGTTCCGGTCTTGTCCACCACCAGCGTGTTCACCTTTTCCATGGTTTCCAGTGCCTCGGCGTTTTTGATCAGCACACCCGCCTGTGCACCGCGTCCGGTGCCGACCATGATGGACATCGGCGTGGCCAGCCCCAGCGCGCAAGGGCAGGCGATGATCAGCACCGCCACGGCGTTGACAATGGCGTGCGCCAAACGCGGCTCCGGCCCAAAGATGCCCCATATCGCCAGTGTGGCGAGTGCAGCCAGCACCACCGCCGGAACGAAATACCCGGCAGTCACATCGGCCAGCCGCTGGATCGGTGCGCGCGAACGCTGCGCCTCGCTCACCATATGCACGATCTGCGCGAGCAGCGTATCGGCGCCGACGCGCTCGGCGCGCATCAGCAGACTGCCCGTGCCGTTCACCGTGGCGCCGATCAGCCGCGCACCTGCGGTTTTCTCGACGGGAATGGATTCGCCGGTCACCATGGATTCGTCCAGCGCGCTCGCGCCTTCCAGCACCACGCCGTCCACTGGCACTTTTTCACCGGGACGCACGCGCAGCACATCATTCGGCTGCACTTGTTCCAGCGGAATATCTTCCTCGCTGCTGTTAAGAAGAAATTCGCGCAGCGATTCGATCGCTCCCTCGCCCTGTGGGAGAGGGTTGGGGTGAGGGGAACGGACGATGCGCGCCGTCTTGGGAGCGAGACCTAAAAGCAATTTGATCGCGGCGCTGGTCTGGCTGCGCGCGCGCAACTCCATTACCTGGCCGAGCAGTACCAATGCCATGATGACCGCCGCCGCCTCGAAATACACCGGCACCGTGCCGCCCATGCTGCGCATCGCAGGCGGGAAGATGCCCGGCAGCAGCATCGCCACCACGCTGTAGCTCCACGCCACGCCGACACCCAGCGAAATCAGGGTGAACATGTTGAGATGGCGGTTGACCAGCGATGCCCAGCCGCGCTGGAAGACCGGCCAGCCGCCCCATAGCACCGCAGGCGTTGCCAGGGCGAATTCCAGCCATTGCAGCACGGTCATCGAAACTAAATCCGGCACCAGTTGCGGTGCGAGGTCGGAAACCATCGCCATGACGAATACCGGCAAGGCCAGCACAGCGCTGAACCAGAAGCGGCGTGTCATGTCATTCAGTTCGCTGTTGTCTTCTTGCGCAGAGGCATTGCGCGGCTCAAGAGCCATGCCGCAGATCGGGCAACTGCCCGGTGCATTGCGCACCACTTCAGGATGCATGGGACAGGTATATTCGACTGATGCCGTGACAGGCGTTTCCGGTTCCAGCGCCATGCCGCACTTGGGGCAGTTGCCCTGCGAGGGTTGGCGAACTTCCGGGTGCATCGGACAGGTGTACATCGCAGCGGAGGGTTCTGGCACTGCTGTCTGCGGCCTGGAATACGCTGCCGGGTTTGCCCGGAATTTATCCAGGCAGTGCTGCGAACAAAAAAGATAGCGCCGACCTTCATGCACCAGATGATGGTCTGAATTATCTGCGACTTGCATGCCGCAAACGGGGTCAATTTCGTGCGTCATGGCTTGCTCCTGTTGTATTGGTTCGATGGAAAAGCGGTAGCTTGTGATTGCATACATTTGGCTGCCACCATTTCACGCAATGTTGTTTCCTCTGCCAAAAAAGCCTGCACTGCCAGCGGATCGAATTGTGTGCCGCTCATCCTGATAATCTCATCACGCGCCTGGTCAAATGAGCTTGCTTTGCGGTAAGAACGATCGGAAGTGATTGCGTCGAGCGTATCGATTACTGCAAACAGTCTTGCCCCCAAACAAATCTGCCCGCCACTCAATTTGCGGGGATAGCCGCTGCCATCGAAACGTTCTTCATGGCACAGGATGATCTCTGCGGCTTCTTCCATGCCGGGTATCTGTGCCACGATACGGTGCCCTTTTTCCGGGTGAGTGCGCATCTCATTCCACTCGTCTTCGTCGAGCGCATCCTGTTTCAATAAAATAGCATCATGCACGCCGATCTTGCCGATGTCGTGCAGCAATGCCCCCCAGTAGATATGTCGCAGCCGATGCGGGTCATTGATGAAACGTTGTGCCAGCACCAGGGTATGACAGGCAACCCGTTTGGAGTGGTCTCCGGTTTCATGCTCGCGAATATCCAGCGCCTCGGCCAAGGCATGCGCGAAGGCGGCATCCGCTTGTTCCATAATGTCTGCTTTTGCATTCATTCAAAACTCTCCTATTTCAAACTGAAACAGCATGCTTTCCATATGACCCGTAAGGCATTGGCGAGTCAGTTAGTGGCAACAATCTTTATTTGAGACTTCAAGGCTGCCGACCTCGCACTCCTCCAGGTAATTGATAAACGCCAGTTTGAGACGGTCAGTCCACCCCCCACCGAGCTGCACTCCGACCAATGCCAGTTGGTCTGCAATCTGTTCAGTGTCCACCTGCATCAGGTCGTACTGGATTTGCATCGTGCTCCCCTCGATGCAAACTTCCTTTACACCCATCATCTCAAGCAAAGCGTTTTTTACCTGCTCCGCCTGAGCCTCATCCAGTGATTCAGCCAACATCAGACTGCGTTTCTTGATAACTTCTTTCCCTTGCTGCGCGGGTGCTTTGTGTCCGGGAACTCCAACATATAAGTGCGGGTTTTCCAGAAATCGTTGCCTGCATTGCGCCGAGCAAAACGCGTAATGGATCCCCGCATATTCGGTGGCAAACGAAGTTGCGGGGACTGCCATCTTGCATACCGGATCTTCGACTGTTTCATTCACAATGATTCTCCTTTCACATAGTTCAAATGCGCCGCCGCAAAATCAATCCCGACCATCAGGTGCTGCGATGCCAGGCGAGATGCTCATACACCCCGGACCAGTACGCCCCAATGCCGAAGCCAAACAATAGTTCTTCAATGGGGAAAGCACCGAGCATCACGCCGCTCAGCGCAGGAAGATTCCACACCCGTGCGATATAGCCCGGAGCCATCAATTCCAGCGCGGTTAAAAAGACCAGGTAAAACCCGGCAAACAATACACCGCCAATCAAGGTTTGCCTGGCCAGATCGGGGCGACACAGCACATTGGATAATCCACCTGCCAGCAACGCGGCGATGCCTGGATAAATTGGATTCCAGGGCAGAAAATACAGCGCGACGAACACCACGAACGGCGCGCCCAACGCGACGCGATGAAAGCGATGGCGCGGACTGTTGCGCTCGTGCATGTCCATTGGCATCAGGTGCTTCCCAGTCAATGCGTTGTACAGAACCGCCCCCACCCCGCCGATGCCGAAGCAGAAGATCAGGCTTTCGATGTCGAAACCGGTGCGTTGAGCCAGGTCGAACAAACTGGGCGGATTCCAGTACTCCGGCACGAAGAGCGGTTCGGTCAGGCCGAACCACGCGGTCAGCGAACTGCTCCACCACATCACGCGGCGCTGTGCGGGAACGGCTGCGTACAGCACTGCCCATGGCACGAGGAAGGCGAGCGCCCAGAGCAGCCAGATATAGTGATCATTCTCCAGAAACATTGCTTATCCTCCCTGGCAGCGGCGCGCTCATGGCTGTGTGAGTTGCCTGCGTACCACCCACAGCAGCAAGGGTGGAATCAACACCCATTGCAGCAGCGGCAGCAAGCCGGTTTCCAGCAGCGGCAAACGCGGCATGGCAGCAGCATACTGCCAGCGCCCGGCAACCTGCGTCGCCCAGTATTCCACGACGACCGTGTACAGGAGACCGATGACGACATAAGTGCACAGAGTCCGGATCGAGAGGCGAGCGATCCAGCCACGCGTGCCCGCTAGCAAGGCAATCGCCCAGAATGCCAGCAGCGCTATCACGCCATCACCCGCTGCGGCGCGCACGCACACCGCCACGCCATCCCAATGCGCGAGTTCAGGCATCCTCTCGAAAAAACGAATTTGCAGCAGCTCCCAGGGCAAATTAAGCAGGAAGGCAAACAGCAACACGTTCGGTTCGGGTTGCCTTGTCACGCTGGCGAGGCTGCTGCCAAGTTTCTGGACGATACTTTTCATTTTTCCTGATGCCTTGAGAGTGCAGGCCAGAATGCCGGGGTTGCCGCACGATAGCGGGTATATGCGGCACCGAATTTTGTCTCGGCATCTTGTTCTTCGGCATATGCCAGGCGCACATAAACCCAAACCAGAATCGGGAACATCAGCAGCGTGATGATCGTCGCCCATTGCAACAGGAATCCGAACATCACCAGCACGAAGGCGACGTATTGCGGATGACGGATGCGCGCATAGGGGCCGCTGGTTGCGAGTTCGTTTTGTTGCACCGCCCGATAGAGTACCGGCCATGCACTGGACAGCAACCAGAATCCGCCAACGATGAAAAGCATGCTGAGGATATGGAATGGGCCGAAATGGGGGTTGGATCGCCAGCCAAACATCATTTCAAGCAGATGCCCGGCATCATGCGACAACCAATTCACCTCCGGGTAATGACTCTGCAACCAGCCGGAGAACAGGTAGATGGTCAGCGGAAAACCGTACATCTCGGTGAATAATGCCACGATGAAAGCCGAGTAAAGTCCGAGTGTGCGCCAGTCGCGTTGCGACTTTGGCTTGAAGAAACTGAACGCAAACAGGATGAAAAATGCCGAGTTGATGATCACCAGCGACCACAGGCCATATGCGTTTCCCGTGGGGTTCATTTTTTGCCCCCTTCGTGATGCGCGTCATTCCCGCCCTGATGTCCGTGGTGCATGAACAGGTGCATCAACGGGCAGGCGAGCAGCAACAGAAACGGCAGTGCGCCCAGCAGGTGGGCGCGGTGTTCGCTCAACAGAAAAAATGCGGCAATCGCCAGAAAGGCTATGAAGATCCAGTTGTAACCACGCAGTGCGGCATGGCGCGTGGGCTCGGCAGGTCGGTCATTTTCCATTTTTTGCTCCTTTCGAAACGAGAACCAATTGACTGCGCGGCAAGGTACTTCGCAAACCGGCCGCGCAGTCGACTGCCGGACTAGTGCCTGTCCTTGGTGTGGTCGTGCATTTTCATGTGTTCATGCATATCCATGTTCGGCATATCGCCAGGTTTGCCGCCTGATTCGGGCATGGGCATCCCGGTTTTTTCTTCCATATGGTTATGCTTCTTCACCGGTTTCCTGGCTTCTGTCTTCTCAACTTTTTGAGTTTCAGCTTTGGTATCTGCATGATGTTCTTCATTGGCATAAGCAGTCGAAGCTGCGAATGCGGCAAGTGTGGCGGCGAGTAGTGAGGTCTTCAGTTTCATTTTGTACTCCTGAAATTAAAGTTGAATAAATTTTCTGAAAAACGTTGGATCAAATAGCCATAGAACCTCCTTTCAAAAAAACCAAATAAAGGGTCTTCGTGAAAGAGTGTGGGTAGAATTTAGCATGAAATCCTCTGCAAGCCTTGTGGCATCTGGCAAAATCCGGTCTGCACCTGTCGCGGGAAACGGGAGGATTTCT
>NZ_BAAFRY010000043.1:0-7243 GCF_045866295.1 Ferrigenium sp. UT5 | reverse complement strand
ATTATCTCCACCTTGGCACCTAGATGCCGTCAGGTCCGCGAGGGGCTACCTCATTCTTACTTACTTACCTCGCTCCCCGTGGGGAGGGAGGCGTCCATCCCATCTCCTTTGACTTTTCCCCACGGCCGCAAGGTAGCAGTCTTCGCCTCCGGCCTTTCCAGGGAATAGCGCGGTAATTTCCCCGCTTTTCCGCACACCGTGCCGGATGGGTCGGCCGATAATCCGCAGCGTGAATAAATGAAGCAGCAACTCTCCGGGTAAAAGACATGGCTGAAACCACTCTCAACAGCAATCCGAACATGACGCAGTTGTTGCTCGGCATTCCCAGCCAGCAAAAAGTGGGATTGATCGTCGCCGTCGCCGCCACCGTCGCCCTGCTGGCCGGGCTGTGGCTATGGGGGCAGACGCCGGACTACCGCGTGCTGTACGCCAACCTGGCCGAGCGCGACGGCGGCGCGGTGATCGAATCCCTGCAACAGCAGAACATTCCCTACAAGTTCGCTGAGGGCGGCGGCGCGCTGATGGTGCCTGCCGACCGCGTGTACGAGGTGCGCCTGAAAATGGCCGCGCTGGGCCTGCCCAAGGGGGGCACGGCCGGTTTCGAGCTGATGGAAAACCAGAAATTCGGCACCAGCCAGTTCCTTGAACAGGTCAATTTCCAGCGCGCGCTGGAGGGCGAACTGGCCCGTTCGGTGCAATCCATGTCCGCCATCGCGAATGCGCGGGTGCATCTGGCGATTCCAAAACCCACCGTGTTCGTCAAGGAAAAACAGAAACCGACGGCCTCGGTGGTGCTCTCGCTGTATGCTGGACGCACCCTGGACGAAGGGCAGGTCAACGCCATCGTGCACCTGATCTCCAGCAGCGTGCCGGACTTGCCGGCACAAAATGTGACCGTGGTCGATCAGACCGGCACCCTGCTTTCCGCCGCGCACGACGGCAACCGGCAAATGCTGGATGCATCGCAGTTGAAGTATGTGCGGCAGATCGAACAAGACTACGTAAAACGCATCGAGGACATCCTGAGTCCGATCACCGGCGCGCAGAACGTGCGCGCCCAGGTCACGGCCAGTCTTGATTTCACGGTCACCGAACAAACCTCGGAAAACTACGGCCCCAACCAGCCGCCGAATGCGGCCGCCGTGCGCAGCATGCAAAGCGCCGAATCGCTGGACGGCGTGAAAACGGCCGGCGGTGTGCCGGGCGCCTTGTCCAACCAGCCGCCGGTACCGGCCACCGCGACCATCGTCAACCCCGCCACCACCCTGCCGGGCGCGGCTGCGGGTGGCGGCGCGGAAAAGACGCACAAGGAACTCCGCACCAACTACGAAGTGGACCGCACCATCCAGCATGTCCAGTTGCCCAGCGGCAACATCAAGCGGCTGGCGATCGCCGTGGTGCTGAACAACCGCAACGCGACGGATGCCGAAGGCAAGCCGGTTTCGACGCCCTACAGCGAGGACGAGAAAGCCAAGATCGTCGCGCTCATCCGGGAAGCCGTCGGCTTCGAGGAAAAACGCGGGGACAGCCTCAACCTGCTCAACAGCGCGTTCAACGATACGCGGGAAGTGATGGCGGAGGTGCCGCTGTGGCAACAGCCGGAAATGGTCGCACTGGCCAAGGACATCCTGAAATATCTGCTGATCGGCGGCGGCGTGCTGTATCTGCTGTTCGGCATCATCCGGCCGGCGTTCCGGCAAGCCTCCGAGTCGCCGGCGTCACCGGGCGAAGCCGGGGATACGGGCGAGGCGGCGTTGAATTCCGGCACGGCAGAAGGCGGCACGGAAAACGGCGGGCAAGCCGCACCGCGCAATGCTTATGCGGAGAATCTGCAAATCGCCAAACAGCTGGCCAAGGATGACCCGAAGATCGTCGCCACCGTGGTCAAGGAATGGGTGAACAAAGATGAGTGACGCCGGCATCAACAAGAGCGCGATTCTGCTGATGACCCTGGGCGAGGATGAAGCGGCCGAGGTGATGAAATATCTGGAACCGAAAGAAGTGCAGAAAATCAGCACGGCCATGGTCGCCCTGAAAAATCTGACGCGCGACCAGATCGCCGAAGTGTTCGAGGAGTTCCACCTCAGTGCCGCCGAGAAAACCACCATCGGCATGGACTCGGATGCCTATATCCGCAACATGCTGAACAAGGCGCTGGGCGACGACAAGGCTGCCGGACTGCTCGACCGCATCCTGCACAACAGCGATACCAGCGGCATCGAAAGCCTGAAATGGATGGATCCCGGCTCGGTCGCCGAGCTGGTCGCCAACGAACATCCGCAGATCATTGCCACCATCATGGTGCATCTGGAAGCGGACCAGGCCTCCGCCGTGCTGACCAAACTGCCCGAGCGCACCCGCAACGACGTGTTGCTGCGCATCGCCACGCTGGACAGCGTGCAACCGACCGCGCTGCACGAGCTGAACGATGTGCTGACCAAGCTGCTGTCCGGCAACGCGCTGCAAAAGAAGAGCATCCGCGGCGGCATCAAGACCGCGGCCGAGATCCTCAACTATATCGGCAGCACCCAGGAAGCCGTGATCGAGTCGATACGCACGCACGATGCCGAGCTGGCGCAGAAGATCATGGACGAGATGTTCGTGTTCGAGGACATCCTGGCCGTGGATGATCGCGGCATCCAGCTGGTGTTGCGCGAAGTGCAGTCGGAGTCGCTGATCGTCGCCCTCAAAGGCGCCAGCGAAGAGATGCGCGAAAAGGTGTTCAAGAACATGTCGCAGCGCGCCGCCGAAATGCTGCGCGAGGATCTGGAAGCCAAGGGACCGGTCAAATTGAGCGAGGTCGAGTCGGAGCAGAAAGAAATCCTGAAGGTCGTACGCCGTCTGGCGGACGAAGGCCAGATCGTGCTCGGCGGCAAGGGCGAGGACGCCTATGTCTGATGCCGAAGCACCGGACCAACGCACCGCCTGGCAACGCTGGGAGCTGCCCGCCTTTACCACCACGCGCGAACGGATCGAGTTGCCGACCGCGCTCGAACTCGAACAGCTGCAGCAACAGGCGCAGGAAGAAGGCCGTCAGGCCGGGTACGCGGAAGGCCGGCAACGCGGCTATGCCGACGGCTTGCAGCAGGCCGCCGAGGCGACCCAGCGCTTGCAGGAATTATCCCGGGTGTTGCAACAACAGGTGGATGAACAGGTGGTGCAGGAACTCACCGGCCTGGCGCTCGATATCGCGCACCAGGTGATCCAGCAGTCGCTCCGGATCCAACCGGAACTGCTGCTGGCGATGGTGCGCGAAGCCATTGCCAGCCTGCCGGTGTTCAATCAGGCGGCGCACCTCATCCTCAATCCGCAGGATGCGCAACTGGTGCGCGCCCAGATGGGCGAACAGCTCGCGCATTCGGGCTGGAAAATTCTGGAAGATGCGCGCATGGAACGCGGCAACGCGCGCCTGGAAAACGCCAACAGCGAGGTGGATGCTTCGCTCGCCGCACGCTGGCAGCGGGTTGCCGCCGCGATGGGACAGGATGCGCCGTGGCTGCTGCGCGAAGCAACGGAGGCGAACGATGTTGCCGCAACATGACGATCATGGCAAAGCTTGATAGACATGAGGGAACCTCTAGAAATTCACTTTTACGGGATGAAGCGCAAGGAGCCGCGCAGAGAATGACGAGACATATCAAATGGATAGGCGAGGAATGAGCGAGCACGCGACACCGCGATTCGCCCGCAAAATGAATTTATAGAGGTTCCCATGACTAATCGTCTGCCCCCTGATCGTTCCCTCACCCCCGTTCCCCCTCTCCCCGAGGGCGAGGGGTACGGTATGCCATCGCTCCGCGAATCTTGCGCTAAACGCTGGCAGTCGGTCCTGCGCAACAATCGCGAAGTCGTGATGCAGTGCGCGCCGCTGCAGGTCAGCGGCCACCTGACCAAGGTCACCGGACTGGTGATGGAAGCGGTCGGTCTGCGCATGGCGGTGGGCAGCACCTGCTGGATCGAATTGCCGCAGAACCGCATCGAGGCCGAAGTGGTCGGCTTCGCCGGCGACCGCCTGTTCCTGATGCCGGAGAACGATGTGCACGGTCTGGTGCCGGGCGCGCGCGTGGTTCCCGCCGAACAGGCGCGCGCCCCCATCAAGGTCGGCCAACCCGGCCAGTTCCGGCGGCGCACCGCCGATCTGGCGCGGCACTTGCCGGTGGGCGATCATCTGCTGGGGCGGGTGCTGGATGGCGCGGGCCGGCCGCTCGACCCGCTCGGCGCCCTGGCGGAGAGCCGCAGCGCGCCGCTGCAGAGCCGCCCGATCAACCCGCTCGAACGCGCGGCGATCAAGGACGCGCTGGATGTCGGCGTGCGCGCGATCAACAGTCTGCTCACCGTCGGGCGCGGTCAGCGCATGGGCCTGTTCGCCGGCTCCGGCGTGGGCAAGAGCGTGCTGCTGGGCATGATGGCGCGTTACACCAGCGCCGACGTGATCGTGGTCGGCCTGATCGGCGAGCGCGGGCGCGAAGTGAAGGAGTTCATCACCGACATCCTGGGCAAGGAAGGCATGGCGCGCTCGGTGGTGGTCGCCGCCCCCGCCGACACCAGTCCGCTGATGCGCATGCAGGGCGCGGCCTACGCCACCACCATCGCCGAATATTTCCGCGACCAGGGCAGGAACGTGCTGCTGATCATGGATTCGCTGACCCGCTACGCCATGGCGCAGCGCGAAATCGCCCTGGCCATCGGCGAACCGCCGGCCACCAAAGGTTACCCGCCTTCGGTTTTCGCCAAGCTGCCGCAACTGGTGGAACGCGCCGGAAACGGCGCGGAAGGCGGCGGCTCGATCACGGCGTTCTATACGGTGCTGACCGAGGGCGACGACCCGCAAGACCCCATCGCCGACAGCGCGCGCGCGATTCTCGACGGGCATATCGTGCTGTCGCGCCGGCTGGCCGAAGCCGGCCACTATCCGGCCATCGACATCGAGGCCTCGATCAGCCGCGCCATGAATCATCTGGTGAGTGACACGCATTTTCAGAAAGTGCAGCGCTTCAAGCATCTGTACGCGCACTATCAGCGCAACCACGACCTGATCAGCGTCGGCGCCTATGTGCCGGGCAGCGATCCTTTGCTGGACGACGCGATTGCGCGGTATCCTGCGCTGGAAACCTTCCTGCGCCAGGGCATGTATGAAACCGAACCGTTCAGCGCAGGCCAGGAAAAGTTTGCCGCCCTGTTCGCCATGGATAACGAAAGTAACGCATGACCAAACCTTTCCCGCTCGATACCCTGCTCAACCTGGCGCACCAGCAGAACGATGCGGCCACGCGCAAACTGGGCAAACTCAACCACCAGCAGCAATCGGCGCAATCGCGGCTGGCCGCGTTGCAACAATACCGGCACGAGTATCAGGTGCAGTTCGAGGAGGCGGAAAAGAACGGCATCGCGCCTGCCGACATGCGCAATTTCCAGCGTTTCATCGAACGCCTGGACCAAGCCATCCAGCAGCAGCAGCAGGAGATCAGCAAGGCCACCAGTTCGGTGCAAAAAGGTCGCAGCGAACTGCTGGACAGCACGCGCAAGATGAAGTCGTTCGACACCCTGGCGCAGCGCCATGTCGAGTCCGAACGCAAGCTCGAAGCCAAGTCGGAACAGCGCCTGCAGGACGAGCAGAGCGGCCGTTATGCCGCGCTGCATGCCACCGAAAAAAACAGCACGAAGGGGACTTGAGATGAATCCGTTACCGACACTTTCCGCCAGCACCCCCGACAAGCTATCCGGCAATCCTGCGTCTGCCACCGGCGGCAAGGACGAGGCGGCAACCGACGGCGCGCCCTTCGGCCAGATGCTGGCCAGGCAACTGGGCGAGCGCAATGCGGCAGCGGACAAGCCGGAAGCCCTGAAAAAAGCCGGTGCCCGCACCGCGCACGAATTGCAGGCAACGCTGTCGGTCTTGCCGGGCGAAAACAGTGAGGCAGGCAGTCCCGGAAACGCGCTTGACGCGGCGCAGGTCAGCGCCGATCTGCTCGCAACGTTGCCCGCACCGCTGCCGGTCAGCGCCTGGCAACCCGGCCAGGCGGCAACCGAACCCCTCGGCAATCCATCGCCGCGCGCCGACAGGCATCCCGGTTCGCTGGACAGTCCGCGTTTGCCGCCCGCAGCGGCAGCGGACGGAAAAATAGCCCTGCCGAAAGAACTTGAAGACCCGGTTCCCTTGCCATTCGCTGCCGCTCCTCTCAACACGTTGGCTTCCACCAGCCTGCCGCTGTCCTCGCCCGCAGAGAACGGCGCCGTTACCGGGCAAAGCCTCTCTGCGGCCGGCCTGTTGCCGTTGACTGTCCCCTTGGCCACCCAACCGGCCTTGCCATCCGCCATCGCCGCCCCGCTCGGACAGGCGCAGTGGGCAGATGACTTCAGCCAGAAAATCACCTGGCTCGCCACCCAGAACCGGCAACAGGCGGAACTGCACCTCAATCCGCCGCATCTGGGCCCGCTTGAGGTCACCCTGAAACTCAATGGCGACCAGGCAACCGCCCTCTTCTCATCCCCGCATGCCGCGGTGCGCGAGGCGATTGAGCAATCTTTGCCTAAACTTCGCGAAATGTTTGCCGATAACGGAATCATGTTGGGCGGTGCCACGGTGAGTGACTCGTCCCAACATGAGCAACACAGCGAGTCCGGCAACCCGTCTCCGGCGGGTCTCGACATCCGGCGCGCGGAAACCGTCGGCACTGCGGAAACCCTGCTTCCTTCCCGTGTCAGGCAGCATGACGGTATGGTGGACACGTTCGCCTGACCCCTGAATTGGGGCGGATTCCCCCATCTTTTCCGGCGATGGATGCGCTTGGCCTCGCGCCATACTGACAACCATCAATAAAGGAAAAGAACCATGGCCAAACCCGCTCCCAAAGCCGCTCCAACCGATGCCGCCGCTGCACCCGCCAAAAGCCACAAGCTCCTGATCATCATCATCGCGTTGCTGGTGCTCGTCATTGCCGGTGGGGCAGGCTGGTATTTCACCCGGAGCCACGCCCCGGCCGCCGAACCCGTCGAGGAAGCCAAGCATGCGCCGGCGCCGCAGGCCAAGTACGTCCCGCTTGGCGAGAAATTCACGGTCAATCTGCAACAGGAAGAAGGCGACCGTTACCTGCAGGTCGGCATCACCCTGAAAGTCCTCGATGCCAAACTGGGGTCAAGTCCAAAATTTGCTGTAAATTCGATTCAGTAAATCTGCTTTCTCTCACCCGTTGAGCGCAATTACCTTGCTATCTTCGGGCGGGTTTTTTCTGGCTGCTGCCCA
>NZ_BAAFRY010000042.1:0-7585 GCF_045866295.1 Ferrigenium sp. UT5 | reverse complement strand
CCATTCTGTACGATGATCGCTTTATCCGTTCGATCCAGTAAAATGCATTCCGGCGAACCTGATGTGGGCACGTCTCAACCCGCCTCAAACACAAAAATCCTGACACTCCCGAAAAAGACCTAGCCAATGATGCACTTGAGCAACGCCTGTGGAATGCCGCCGACCAGTTCCGCGCCAATTCCGGGCTGACTGCGGCGCAGTATTCCGCGCCGGTGCTTGGCCTGATCTTTCTGTTGTTTGCCGAGACGCGCTTCGCACAGCGCCGCGCGCAATTACTCCCCTCTCCCACCGGGGGAGGGGCTGGGGGTGGGGGAGCATCACGTCGCACATCCCGCGCAGATGAACCCGCCGCCTATCATGCCGAGAGCGTGATCTTCTTGCCCGAGAACGCACGCTTTGCGCATCTGCTGAACTTGCCGGAAGGTGCGAATGTTGGCCAGGCGATCAACGACGCGATGGCTGAAATCGAGAAGCACAATCCGCAACTGGCGGGCGTTCTGCCTCGCACGTTCCAAATCTTCACCAGCACCTTGCTCAAAGAACTGCTGAAAAAAGTCTCCGAGATTCCCGTTAGCCTTGACTACGATGCATTCGGCCGCATCTACGAATACTTCCTCGGTCAGTTCGCACGTACCGAAGGTCAAAAGGGCGGGGAGTTTTACACGCCGAGCTCCATCGTGCGCCTGCTGGTGGAAGTAATCGAACCATTCCACGGGCGCATCCTTGATCCCGCCTGCGGTTCCGGCGGCATGTTCGTGCAGAGCGCACGCTTCGTGTCAGAGCACCAGAAAAATGCCGCCGATGAACTGTTCATCCACGGCGTGGAAAAGACCGACGACACCGGACGCCTGGCGCGCATGAACCTCGCCATTCACGGCCTCGAAGGCGACATCCGCCACGGCGGCCACATCAACAGTTACTACGACGACCCGCACGAAGCCGTCGGCAAATTCGATTTCGTCCTCGCCAATCCGCCGTTCAACGTCAACGCCGTGGATAAGGACAGACTGGCTTCGGACGTGGGCACAGGTCGCCGTTTTCCTTTCGGCGTGCCGCGCACCGACAACGCCAACATGCTGTGGATACAACTGTTTTATTCCAGCCTGAATGCCCAAGGCCGCGCCGGGTTCGTCATGGCGAATTCCGCCTCTGACGCGCGCAGCAGCGAACAGGAAATCCGTAAGCAGTTGATCGAAGCTCGCGCCGTGGATGTGATGGTCGCCGTCGGCCCCAACATGTTCTACACCGTTACTGTGGCGTGTACCTTGTGGTTTCTGGACAAGGGTAAGCAGGCAAGTGATCGTGCTGGCACCATTCTTTTTATTGATGCGCGTCACATCTATCGCCAAGTTGACCGTGCACACCGTGACTGGACGGAAGCGCAGATCGGTTTCATCGCCAACATCGTGCGCCTGTATCGCGGCGAAGCGCCGGACTACACCTTGGGTGGTGATGACGCTACAGCCAAATTGATCGAGATTTTTGGAGCGAAGCCTTCCTACGCGGATATTCCCGGCCTGTGCAAGGCAGCTACTGTCAAAGAGATTGAAACACAACTCTGGTCGGTCAACCCCGGTCTATATGTCGGCGTTGCTCCTGGCGAAGAAGTCAGCGACGCTGATTTTAAGGAGAAGTTGGGAGCGCTGAAAGAAGAACTGGAAGTGCTGAATGCACAAGCGCGAGAGCTGGAAGCTACCATCGGAGCGAATGTGATGGAGATATTGGAAGCATGACTATGGTGATGGAGCATAAGCCAGTCGGTGAAATGCTTGAAGCTGTTCCAAGACAGCCGAAAATCAAGCGCTCTCAATATCAAGCAAACGGGCGATTCCCTATTGTTGATCAGTCACAGTCTGATATTGCTGGGTACACAGACGACGAATCCGAGCTTTATCAAGGAGACTTGCCGGTAGTGATATTTGGCGATCACACTCGTGTATTGAAGTTCGTGGATTTCCCTTTCTGTGTGGGGGCGGATGGTACGCAGCTACTTCGTCCTGTCGCAGGAAATGACATCCGCTATTTTTACTATGCGCTTCGAAACATTGATTTGGCAAACTATGGCTATGAGCGACACTTTAAATATCTTAAAGGGGAAGAAGTCCCGGTTCCACCGCTACCTACGCAACGTCGTATTGCCAGCATACTCTCCGCCTACGACGAACTAATCGAAAACAACCAGCGGCGCATCCGCATCCTGGAAGACATGGCGCGCAGCCTCTACCGCGAATGGTTCGTCCACTTCCGCTACCCCGGCCACGAATCAGTCCCTCTTACTGACTCTATCCTCGGCCAGATTCCACAAGGTTGGGAGGTAAAGAAAATTGCAGCGTTATTGGCGAAGGTTTCTCGTCAGGGGAAGATCAAAACACAAGACTATCTACAGGCAGGCGAGTTGCCTGTTATAGATCAAGGGCGAGAGCTTGTCGGGGGCTACACGAATGATGCCGATGTTGAATATTCAGGCGAGTTGCCTGTGATTGTGTTTGGAGATCATACGAGGATTCTCAAGTTCATAGATTTCCCATTTGCATGTGGAGCTGATGGAACGCAATTACTGCGTTCCAATGACGAGCGAATGCCGGTGAGCCTTTTCTACTACACGCTTTCTGCTATTGAGTTGTCTGACTTTGCTTATGCCAGGCATTTTAAATTCCTGAAAGAAGAGTTGGTGGTTGTGCCAATTGCTGAGATAGCAACTGCTTTTTCAAAACGGGTTGATCCGATAAAAAGGCAGGTTCGAGTCTTGCAGCAACAATCGGATAACCTCCGCCGCACCCGCGACCTGCTATTGCCGAAATTGCTCTCTGGAAATGTTCACCTGTTGCCAGAGGACGTTGCATGAGGTTGCTTGCGATTGATGGGGGCGGGATTCGGGGTATTTACGCCAGCCATGTGCTCGAACGCATTCAGGACGAATTCGAACTGGAGTTCCATCGAGATTTTGATCTGATTGCAGGAACCAGTACGGGCTCCATCATCGCAGCAGCGCTGGCCTTCGACATTCCCCTCGCAAAGGTTACGAAGCTATATCGGGAGCAAGGGCCAATCATTTTCAATCCGCGACGCTGGTCGCTAAGGGGAGCTATTTTCCCACGCTATGCGAGCGATCCATTGCGCAATGCGCTGAAGGATGTGTTTCAAGACGCAACACTATCTGATGCAAAAACTAGGCTGATCATTCCTGCGACGGATATAGGGAATGGCGGTGTTCATGTTTTTAAATCGAACTACGACGATGGATTTGTTAGGGATCGCAATGTAAAGATTGTTGATGCCGTACTTGCTTCTTGCAGTGCGCCATCCTACTTCGCGCCTGCGCGTGTCGGCCCCTATCAATTAAGCGATGGTGGTTTATGGGCTAACAATCCATCCCTAGTCGCAGTCACCGAAGCACTTTCACGGCTTGGCGCAGAGCGTGCGCAGATTAAATTGCTGTCGGTGGGTACTGGTGTGGGGAAAAACTATTATCCAGTAAGCAATAACGGTGCGCGATGGGGCTTTGTAACTGGCTGGGGAATGTTGAAATTTATTTCAATGCTTATGAATTTACAGTCGGCGACTGCCGGCAATGTGGTTCAGCTGCTTCTCGACAAACACCAGACGGTGCGGATTAACTTTGAATCGGATCTACCTTTGTCACTTGATGATGTGAGTGTGATTGATGATTTGATTAGCAGAGCCGACAAGGATTTTACTCACAACTCTGCCGCCATTCGCAGTCTGCTTGGGGATTTGCAATGAAACTAACCGAACACTTCGATACTTTTATGTCAGATGTGGTCAATCTTAACCAGACCCGTATCGACTCTTTGAAAGCGCGCGTCGATACCATCATCACGACACTTGAAAGTTTTGAGGAATATGCGGACATCTTGATTGAAACCTCACCGCAAGGGTCTTGGGCTCATCGGACAATTATTAAACCAGCGGGCAATGGTGGATTTGATGCCGACCTTGTTGCTTTTATGAAGCCTCATAAGGAGTGGACTCCCGCTGACTATATCGAAAATCTGTATACGCAATTCAAAGCCCACGGCACATATACCAGCAAAGTCTCACGGAAGACACGTTGTGTAACCATTCAATATGCAAATGAGTTTTCAATCGATGTTGTTCCATGTGTTCGAAGAGTTGGTATTTGGGAGACTACGGAATGGATATCAAATCGGAGTGACAATACCGAGGAGCAAGCGAATCCTGATGGTTTGAGCGATTGGTTTAAGAAGCAGAACGGCTACGTTGGTAATAACTACCTTATCAAGGTCGTTCGTCTTCTTAAATATCTGCGTGACATAAAACTGACCTTTTCGGCCAAGTCAGTTTTGCTGACTACATTGATCGGGGAGCGAGTCACTCATTGGGATGAAGGCCTTTTACTTGCGAACGATTTTACTGATTTGCCTACAGCACTTCGAATAATCATCAAGCGACTGGATACATATCTTCAAGGAAATCCAGATATGCCCGAGGTTTCTAATCCTAGCCTTCCTACGGAGTCATTTACCCGGCATTGGGATCAGGATAAATACTCAAATTTTCGAGATTGTATTCATCGCTATGCAGAATGGATTGAGGATGCCTGTGTCGAGGAAGATCGTGACGAAAGTATTTTGAAGTGGAGAAGGGTATTCGGCGACGATTTTGCAAAGTCAGTAACTCTTGCAAAATCCGCCAATGCGTTAGCCATCGTTCAGAATGAGGACTTGTCCCATGTTGAGCAACCTCAATGGCCGATGTTGCCTGCAGGAAAGATAGTAGTTGCTGCAACACTACATGCGGAGAAGGAAGGCGATTACAAGGGAACCTACCGATCCAATGGCCCATCACTAAAGCCTGGGACATGGCTGCATTTTTATGCCCAGCATTCTTTTACAGATAGCATTTCAATCAAATGGCAGGTTGTTAACACTGGATACGTGGCTAGGTTGGCGCGGGTACTTAGGGGGCAAGTCAGCCAATCTGGGCAAGATATATGGGAGCACACGAAATACCAAGGGAGTCATTGGGTGGAATGTTATGCGGTCGATACAAAGAAGGGAATTTGCCTTGGGCGTAGCGGTCGTTTCTTTGTCAATATCGCTTAATTGTGTTGGCAATCATCAGGCACTTCTGCTGACACCCCGTCCATAACGGCATAAAATGCGCACAGCTACTAACGTTTTCTGAACAAAATGAAACCGATCAACGAACTACGCTTTGCCGTGAGCGACCGCATCAATGATGTGGAGGTCGGGCCTAAGCACGTTCCGTTGGCGCTGTTGGGCGAGTTTCAGAAAGATGTAAGCGAGTTTCTCAAGGGAGCAGGACGCGATGTTGACCCGATGCAGGTTCAGGTCTCGGTGGAGGATGGGTCGCTGGCTTTCGTTGCTTCCGGCTTGCTTGCGGCAACATCCTTGTGGGTTGATCTGGAGCACCTGAAATCACCCGATTCACTAAGCTTGATTGATGCCAAGCGAGCTGCGGTTGTTGAGCGTTGGCAGGCGAGCGCCCGGCAGAATCCAAAGCGGAGCTATCTGGTTGCGGATCGTGCCGCTCAGGTGGGCTTTTCTGTAAATTCGGCATCCGACTATCGCAAGGTTGAACAGGTTTGGGTGCATGTCGAAAAGTATTTGCACGGCAAGATCGTTGACTGGGGTGGTAAGACCAAAGCGAATGTGCACCTTGAACTGGAGAACGGCAAAACCTTGATGGTTGAATCCAGCCAAAATCTGATTGCACAGGAAGAGCGCAACTTGGTTTACCACATGGCGTTGCTGCATGTTACGGCTGAAGAAAATCTGCTCACGGGCGCTTTGCGCAATGTGCGCTTGCTGGCCTTCGATGCGCACCAACCGAGCTATGACGAGGACGAGTTCAAACGCATGGTGGCGAAAGGTACGCAGGCGTGGGCTAATGTGCCCGATTCCGCTGCTTGGGTGGAGAATTTGAGGGGCGGCAAGGTATGACGGCTGCCGTGTTGTTGGATACCAGTTTCCTGATTTCACTGGTTAATGCAAACCGGCCAAATCATTCCGTCGCTGCGCAGTATTACCGTTTAATGATCGAACAACAGTGCCCGATGTATTTTTCCGCCATCGTTGCTGCCGAGTTTGCCATTGGGCAGCCGATTACCGATCTCCCGCTGAATAATTTTCGCGCAATTCCTTTCAATGTTCCGCACTCTGTGGAAGCTGCGCGTTTGTGGAATGCACTCGACCGCGACAGCGGCGACAACCGTGCCGTGGTGCGCGATGACGTGAAGTTGATGGCACAAGCGGCACATGAGTCCATCCCATTCATCCTGACGGAAGATGCCTCAACTCTTCACAAATACTGTGATCGTTTGAGTAATGCAGGTGTGTTGCGTGTTAAGGCGATCAAACTTGTTGATGGCTTTGATTCGTGTGCGTTACGCGAAGACGGGCAGCGTGGGTTGAGCCTAGATACCGACTAAGTTATTCCCGCAAAGTGCTGACCGGTTTTTCTGAAGATCAGTTCGTCAAGCAATCTACCTTCCGCTTTCTTTTTTCACCTAGAAAAAGTAGTATCTTTTTCTAGGGAAACGGACTGCAAATTAATTGTGCAAGCGCTTAATAAAAAAGCTATTTCAAGAATATACGGACGCGGTAGGGGGTGGGCGTTCTCATCGAATGATTTTGTCGAGGATTTCAGCCGCAGTCAGATTGATAATGCCCTGTCTGAGTTATGCCTTGAAGGCAAGATACGTCGTGTCTGCCGAGGCGTTTACGACTATCCCAAGTTCAGCGAGTTGTTGCAGCAGGAGCTAAGCCCTGATTTTGATCAAGTGGCTCAGGCGTTCGCGCGCAAATTCAATTGGCGCATCCAGCCTGCGGGCGATGCCGCGCTAAATCTGTTGGGGTTGCCCACTCAGGTACCCGGTCGACTGGTGTATCTCTCCGACGGACCGAACCGTCAGTACGACATTGGCAACTACACGCTGGAGTTCAAGAAGTCGGCGCTGAAGGATGTTGGCTTCAAGCACCGCGAGAGCAGGCTGGTTGTGCAAGCGTTGAAGGCGCTAGGGCAGGAGAGGGTGGATGAGGCGGTTATCGCCACGCTACGCAAGCAACTGGATGAGACGGCGTGCAAGCGGGTGCTGAAAGATACAGTGTCGGCGACCGGCTGGGTGTATGAGGCAATCAAACGGGTGTGCGGGGAGCGCGGCTGATGGAGTCGGTCGCGCGCCTTTCATTTGCTCGATTCCGCTGGAAATGCTGAGCCTGAGGTAAGCTTGGCTTTATATATGATCACAACGTACTATGTTTGCAACATGTTGATATTTTTAACATTCTTATTTAAGTTGAAAACGTCCAGATGAAAAATTGGTTGAATCGTGCTCTCGCTTTATTGGGGGGTAGCTTAGAGCCGCCTCGGCATGAGCTGAATGAGTTGGATTGGAAGGCCGCACTGTCTTCTGACAAGAAACGCTTGGCAGAGCATCTGTCCGCCTTGTCCAACTATCCCGGCGGTGGATGATTGAGTCCTTAAACTGCTGTAAATAATTTGGTGGGCAGCCACCGCTTCGATTCGGTAAATTAACGTTAACGAGACGATCAACAACCGAAGGAGAAGAAGCGATGGC
>NZ_BAAFRY010000041.1:0-8194 GCF_045866295.1 Ferrigenium sp. UT5 | reverse complement strand
TGCGATGACGAGTGGATGAGCGGAAAAATCTATTTGAACATGAACACCTGATGCACGACCTCAAGAATTTTGCTCGTGAGAACTTTTACAGAAAAGGTGTTGCACAATCGGCCGTGTTGAGCTTGAGGAAATAGCGCGCACCGTCCGCACCTTCCAGCAGGAACGACCGGTTAATGTCCCCGCCGCCGACGGGCACGACACGCAGCAACTCGAATGGACGCGGCGTGGCGGCACAGATGGACGCTACGACCGCATGTGCCAGCGGCATGTTTTACAGCGTGATGCGTGAGCCAAAATGTTCCCTGTACAGGTCGGCCAATTCCATGCGCGTGTATTTGTGGTTCTGCCCGCCACGGCTGCCGATCTTGAGCGAGCCCATCAGCGAAGCGAGCCGCCCCGTCATCTCCCAATCCCAGCCTTTCTGGATGCCGTGCAGCAGGCCCGCGCGATAGGCATCGCCGCAGCCGGTGGGATCGACGATGGCGGCGGGTTTGGGGGTGGGGATGGTGAATTCCTTGCCGTCGGCGTGAATCAGCGAGCCGTCCGCGCCGAGGGTGACGATCAGCGCCTTGACCCGGTCTGCGATCTGCTTCAGCGTCTTACCGGTCTTGTCCTGCAGCATCTTGGCCTCGTAATCGTTGACGGTGACGTAGCTGGCTTGCTCGACCAGGCGCAGCAACTCTGCGCCGGAGAACATCGGCATGCCCTGACCGGGGTCGAACACGAAAGGAATGTCGCGCTCGGCGAACTCCAGCGCGTGCTGGATCATGCCCTCGCGCCCGTCCGGCGAGACGATGCCCAAGGTCACGTCATGCGCCAGGGACACGCTGTTCAGATGGGAATGCCCCATCGCGCCCGGATGGAACGCCGTGATCTGGTTGTCGTCGAGGTCGGTGGTGATGAAAGCCTGTCCGGTGAAGGTGCCGGGCACCAGGCGAATGTGATCCTGTGCCAGTCCCAGATTGGACAAGCGCTGGGCATAGGGAGCGAAGTCGTCGCCCACGGTGGCCATGATGAGCGGATGCCCGCCCAGCAGTTGCAGATTGTAGGCGATGTTGCCGGCACAGCCGCCGTATTCGCGGCGCATCTCGGGCACCAGGAAGGCGACGTTCAGGATATGGATCTGGTCGGGCAGGATGTGTTTCTTGAACTGGTCCTTGAACACCATGATGGTGTCATAGGCCATGGAACCGCAGATGAGAGTCTTCATGTCGCCGCCGCAAAGTGGTTGAGAGATGCGGATTATAACCGCGCGGCCGTCCGCGCACGGCGGCCCCGGATCGCCCCTTTTTCCAGTTCCACCGCCATGAACAACAGCGCACCAAAACCAAGAATCAAGGCCAAGGCCGCCGCATCCAGTGCGACCACGCCGAACATCTCCTGCATGAAGGGCAAATAGGTGAAGCCCAGTTGCACGACGACCAGCACCGCGATGCTGAGCAACACGTAAGGATTGCCGGTGAAATCCTGCCAGCTGCGCACCGGCCCCAGCAGATAGCGGCAGTTGAACAGGTAGGTGATCTCGCCGGCCACCAGCGCGTTCACCGCCACCGTGCGCGCCATCTCCAGGCTGTCGCCGCGCGCGAGCTCCCACCGGAACAGTGCGACCACTCCCGCCGCCAACAGCGCCGAGACAAAAGCGATGCGCCAGATCATGAAGCGCGACAGGATGGGCTCATCCGCCGCACGCGGCGAACGGCGCATCACGTCCGGCTCAGCCTGCTCGAACGACAGCGCCAGCGCCAGCGTCACCGCCGTCACCATGTTCACCCAGAGAATCTGCACCGGTGTCAGCGGCAGCGCCATGCCGAACAGGATGGCGATCAGCACGATGCCGGCCTCGCCGCCGTTGGTCGGCAGGATGAACACGATGGCCTTCTTGATGTTGTCGTAGATGGTTCGGCCCTCGCTCACCGCGTGCGCGATGGTGGCGAAGTTGTCGTCGGCCAGCACCATCTCCGCCGCTTCCTTGGCGACCTCGGTGCCCTTCATTCCCATCGCCACGCCGATGTCGGCGCGCTTCAGCGCGGGCGCGTCATTCACCCCGTCGCCGGTCATGGCGACGATCTCGCCGTTGGCCTGCATGGCCGTGACCAGCCGCAACTTGTGTTCCGGGCTGGAACGGGCGAACACGTCTACCTCGCGCACCGCGTGGCGCAGCGCCTCATCATCCAGCGCATCGAGTTGCGCACCGGTCAGGACCCTCACCCCCGGCCCCTCTCCCGGGGGGAGAGGGGAGACGCCGATGCCGAGCCGGGCGGCGATGGCGCGCGCGGTGTCGGCGTGGTCGCCGGTAATCATCTTGACGCGGATGCCTGCAGATTTGCAGTCGCGCACGGCGGTGATGGCTTCCTCGCGCGGCGGGTCGCTGATGCCGACCATGCCCAGCAAGGTGAAACCGCCTTCCATGTCGGCGAAGTTCAGCGTGCGCTGCGCGCCGTCCACCGGCTTCATCGCCAGCGCCAGCACACGCTGGCCGAGCGCGCCGACCTCGGCCATCTTGCCGTGCCACCAGGCCAGGTCGAGCGCCTCGTCCTCGCCATGGCCACGCTGCCGGTTGCACATCGCCAGCACCTGCTCCACCGCACCTTTGACGAAGATGAAGGCGTGGCCGCTGCGGTCGTGGTGCAGCGTCGCCATGAAACGGTGTTCGGACTCGAACGGGATGTGGTCGGTGCGCGGCAGTGCGCCGTGTTCGAAAGCGACGTCCAGCCCGGCCTTCAGCGCCAGCGGGATCAGCGCGCCCTCGGTCGGGTCGCCCACGATCTGCCATTGCCCTTCGGTCTCATGCAGCTGCGCGTCGTTGCACAGCAGGCCGGCGCGGAACAGGTCGAGCGTTTCCGGATGATTGACGATGCCGACTTCCCGGCCCGCGCTGGCGAAGCCGCCATGCGGCGCGTAGCCGTTGCCGCTCACTTCCAACACATGCCCGGAAGCGATCACGCGCTGCACGGTCATCTCGTTCCGGGTCAGCGTGCCGGTCTTGTCGGTACAGATGACGGTGACCGAACCCAGCGATTCCACAGCGGGCAGGCGGCGCACGATGGCACTGCGCTTCGCCATGCGCTGCACGCCCAGCGCCAGCGTGATGGTCAGCACGGCGGGCAGCCCTTCCGGGATCGCCGCCACCGCCATGCTCACCGCGGCGAGGAACATGTCGCTGAGGCCGTAGTGGTGCACCAGCCAGCCAAACAGGAAAGTGACGGCGGACAAACCGAGGATGGCGACCGTCAGCCAGCGCCCGAACACTTCCATCTGGCGCAGCAGCGGTGTGGTCAGTGTCTGCACCTCTTGCAGCATGGCGCTGATGCGTCCGATCTCGGTATCGTCGGCGGTCGCCACCACCACACCCGTGCCCTGGCCGTACACCACCAGCGTACCGGAATAGGCCATGCAGAAACGGTCGCCCAGCGCGGCTTCGGCAGCCACCGGCGTGGTGCCTTTCTCGACGGCGGTCGATTCGCCGGTCAGTGCCGCTTCCTCGATGCGCAGGTTCTTCGCTTTCAGCAGGCGCAGGTCGGCCGGCACCTTGTCGCCGGAAGCGAGCAGCACGATGTCGCCCGGCACCAGCATCTCGGCCGGCGCCACGATGCGCTTGCCACCGCGCAAGACGGCGGCTTCCGGCGACAGCATGCGGCGGATGGCGTCCATCGCCTGTTCTGCCTTGCCTTCCTGGATGAAACCAATGATGGCATTGATCACCACCACGCCCACGATCACGGCCGTGTCCACCCAGTGTGCGAGCAGCGCGGTAACGACTGCGGCGGCCAACAGCACATAGATCAGCACGTTGTGGAATTGCAGCAGGAAGCGCCTCAGCGGCCCGCGTTTGGCGGGCGGCGTGAGGCGGTTGGGGCCATGCTCGGCGAGGCGGCGCGCCGCTTCGCCTGCCGTCAATCCGGTGTGACGGCCCTGTTGCACAGAGAGCGTTTCCTCCGCCGTCAGCCTATGCCACTCGGGTTGAGTCATGTCTGCCGACCGTAGAACCACTTGAGCAGGAAGGGCGGCGTCATGGTGGTAAGCGCGATGACGATGAGCATCGCCGCATACAATTCGCCGTTGAGGATGCCCTGGCTGAAGCCGAGCTGCGCAAAGATCAGACCCACTTCCCCGCGCGGTATCATCGACAGGCCGATGGCGATCTGGTGGTGGCGCGGCTCATGGATAAAGAAGCCGGCCGCGAACTTGCCGAGGAAGCCGACCAGCAACAGCGAGCCCGCCAACATCCAGACGAACGCTGAACCCCAGTTCACTTCGCTCAGGTTCAGCGACACGCCGACCATCACAAAGAACAGCGGCGAAAAGGTGTGGATCAGCGGGCGCATCTGTTCTTCCAGGCGGTGCGCCAGTTTGGGGCTGGGCTGGAAAGTGTTGTGCTGGCCGAACAGGGGGAGTTTGAAGCCGAAATGCTGGCTGAAGGCCAGACCCGCGGCGAACCCGCCCATGATCTCCGGCGCGCCGACCGCGTGCGCCAGCCAGGAAAACAGCAGGATCAATGACAGCGCCATGGTCAGCAGCAGGCCCGGCGAAGAGGCGCGCTGATCGAGCCGGTCAATCACCACCGCCGCGAGTTTGGCCGCGACCGGGGCGAGCAGCATGAACAGCACGATGTATAAACTCACCTCGCCCAGTGCCTTGATGGAAACTTCGTGCCCCACCGCGAACTGGTACAGAAAAGCCAGCGTCAGCACCCCGAGGATGTCGTCCAGCACGGCGGCGCCAATCACGATCTGCGCTTCATCGGTCTGACGGCGACCGAGATCATCCAGCACGCGCACCGTGATGCCGATGCTGGTTGCCGTCAGGGTGCCGCCGATAAACAGCGCGGTCAGATTGGATAAACCAAACAGCCACGCACTTACGCCGTAACCCAGGGCAAACGGCAAGGCAAAACCAACCACCGCGACGATATAGGGCTTGGCGCCGGAACGGGCCAGACGCGACAGATTGGTATCCATGCCCACTTCGAACAGCAACAGGATGATGCCGATCTCCGCCAGCAGCCTCATCGTGGTGTCGGGGCTGACCCAGCCCAGCAGCGAAGGGCCGATCAAGAGGCCGGCCAACAGTTCGCCAATCACAGAGGGAATGCCAAAACGCGCCACGGTCTCCGACAGCAGGCGCGCCGCGATCAGGATGATCGCGAGGAAGAGAAAAAATTGGTGCAGTTCCATGGCTTCAATTTCCTGATAAGGGAATGAACATCTTACCCGAGGGTAACGCCGGACGTGAGCTTCCGTAAATTCATTTTGCGCGCGAATCGCGGCGGCGCGGGTTCGCTTGCCTGGCCGGTTGTCAATTCTGCCGTTTGTGTGTTTTAATGCCGCCATCATTTCAATAGTTGTTGAATCATAAAGGTGTTTGAGGATGAAATCTGCGCATGCAGTGAGGGCGTTGGCGGCACTGGCGCAAACCACGCGTCTGGCCATTTATCGCCTCCTGGTGAGTGCCGGGCCGGAGGGCATGGCGGCGGGCGAAGTGGCGGCGAAGCTGAAGGTCTCGCCTGCCAATCTGTCCTTCCACTTCAAGGCGCTGTCCCATGCCGGGCTGGTGGAAAGCCGGCAGGACGGGCGCTTCATTTATTACGCCGCCAACTTTACGGTGATGAACGGCATGGTGGATTACCTCACCGAAAACTGCTGTGGCGGGCATGACGGAATTTGCAAGACCCCGACAAAGAAATGTTGATTACTTCATAAGGAAGACTGAAATGAGTGAAAAGCAATACAACGTACTGATCTTGTGCACCGGCAATTCGGCCCGCAGCGTGTTGGGCGAAGTGCTGTTCAATGCGTTGGGCAAAGGCAAATTCAGGGCCTGGAGCGCGGGCAGCAAACCGGCGGGTAAGGTGAATCCGGGCGCAATCGAGTGGTTGCAAACACGGGGCTACAGCACCGAAGGCTTGCGCAGCAAGAGCTGGGACGAATTCGCCGCGCCCGGCGCGCCCGAATTCGATTTCGTCATCACCGTTTGCGATAACGCGGCGGGCGAAGTTTGCCCGGTGTGGTACGGCGCGCCGGTCAGGGCGCACTGGGGCATCCCCGATCCGGCGCATGTCGAGGGCGATGCAGCGCGCCGCGCCGCCTTTAACAAGGCGGGAGAACAGTTGACGCGTCGCATCGGCTTGTTCATGGCATTGCCCATCAAGCAGCTCGATAGGGCGGGATTGCAGGAGAAGTTGAACGAAATCGGCAAAATCATGGATTAAGGCGAGGATGAAGACCCCGCGGATATCGATGCTTCGCGCGTATTAACCCAACTCCTTTTAAGTCAAATTCAGGAAACATCATGAATCGCTTCGAACGCTATCTCACCCTCTGGGTCTTTCTCTGCATCATCGTCGGCGTGGTGCTGGGGCAGACCATCCCCGCCCCGTTCCACTGGCTCGGCGAACTGGAGATCGCCAAGGTCAACCTCCCCGTCGGGATTTTGATCTGGGTGATGATCATCCCCATGCTGTTGCGCATCGACTTCGGCACTCTGCACGAGGTCGGCAAACACTGGCGCGGCATCGGCGTGACGCTGTTCATCAACTGGGCGGTGAAACCGTTTTCGATGGCGTTGCTGGGCTGGATTTTCATCCGCCATCTGTTCGCGCCGTATCTGCCTGCCGACCAGCTCGACAGCTATGTCGCGGGACTCATCCTGCTGGCCGCCGCCCCCTGCACCGCGATGGTGTTCGTGTGGAGCCGGCTGGTGAATGGCGAGCCGCTGTTCACCCTGAGCCAGGTCGCGCTCAACGATGCCATCATGATCGTCGCCTTCGCGCCCATCGTCGCCCTGCTGCTGGGCATGTCCGCCATCAGCGTGCCGTGGGATACCCTGCTCACCTCCGTGGTGCTGTACATCGTCATCCCCGTCATCATTGCGCAACTGCTGCGCAAGGCGTTGCTGGCCAAAGGACAGGTAGCCTTCGAGCAAACCCTGGCCAGGATCGGCCCGTGGTCGATTTCCGCACTCCTGCTCACCCTGGTGTTGCTGTTCGCCTTCCAGGGCAAGGCCATCGTCGAACAACCGCTCGTCATCCTGATGCTCGCCGTGCCCATCACCATCCAGGTCTATTTCAACTCCGCGTTCGCCTATTGGCTCAACCGGCGCGTGGGCGAAGCGCATTGCGTCGCCGGACCCTCGGCGTTGATCGGCGCATCCAACTTTTTCGAGTTGGCGGTCGCGGCGGCCATCAGCCTGTTCGGGTTCCAGTCCGGCGCGGCACTCGCCACCGTGGTGGGCGTGCTGATCGAAGTGCCGGTCATGTTGAGCGTGGTGGCGATCGTCAAGCGCAGCCAGAATTGGTACCAATCCGGAATTTGACATGAGCGGAGAATTTTCCTGCATCCTCAATGCCTGGCGCGCCCATGAGCCTGAGCTGCGCGGCTATCTGATCCACCGCATGAGCGACCCGCATGCAGCGGAAGATTTGCTCCAGGAAGTTTTCGTCAAGGCCATGCGCCAGGGCAAAGATTTTTGCAGTCTGGCAAATGCCCGCGCCTGGCTGTTCCAGGTGGCGCGCAACGCGCTGGTCGATCATCAACGCCTGCACAAGGAAACCATCGAAGTCTCCGAAGAACTCCCCGCACCCGAAGCCCCCGCCGAACCCCTGGTCGCGTTGAGTGCCTGCGTGGCGCGCGTGCTTACCGAACTGTCCCCCGAAGACCGCGACATCATCGAACAATGCGATCTCAACGGCGCGAAGCAGTCGGACTATGCCAAATCGCACGGCTTGTCCCTGGCGGCCACCAAATCACGCCTGCTGCGCGCCAGAGCGCGTATGGGCGAAACGCTTTCCACCAACTGCAAGGTCGAATTCGATCCGGAAGGGCGCGTGGTCGGGCATGTGCCGCGCAAATAAAACGCAGCTCTCAAGCTCGGCATTTCCTGCCCCCCTTGCAAAGGCGGGGGAAAGAGAGAATTCGGTGTTTTGATTTGACGGAGCCTCTGTGCGGGAGCGGCAAAAAGATCAATGTATGAGTTGTTGGTAGAGTCGGTAACGTGCGGGACTCACCTCCTTCGTGCTAGCATCCGCCGATAACAAAAAACGCTAACAGGGAACACGAATGCTTTGGATTGCCCCTTCTGAAAAAGAGAGCCTGTCATAAATTTTGTGTTTGAGGCATAACATGCAACCTGAAAGGAACATGTATGCCAAGCAAAACGAGCAAGAAGCAAGCTGCGGTTCTACCGCGCATTCCGAAGG
>NZ_BAAFRY010000040.1:0-8541 GCF_045866295.1 Ferrigenium sp. UT5 | reverse complement strand
AACCGGAATATGGGTAAACTGATTTCAAATCGGCACCAAAATATTTGCGCCACAAACCCACCCGTTATTGACCTTCGTGGCGAGAATGACTAATTTAACCGGACACTACTGGCTTCGAATTTATCCATTGTATCGGCGGCACTGTGCGGACTTTTAAGGGCAATAAGCCCCTCCGCAGCTGAAGCAAGCGTCGAGAGCGCGAGCAGCAATATGAAAAGTACGCGTGACAACAATTTCATGACAACCTCCTGTTAACAGTGATCAATGACTATTCAAACAACCGTGCGGATTCATATCCAGTAATTCCCCTGCCACACCCCGCGCACGAAATCGAGTTTTACTCGTCTCGGCGCAACCTTGCGCACATTCAGTGTATTGAGCCCGATCTCGGGTTGCCGCCCCAGTCGGTCGGCGACTTCAAAGGAACAGGCGGAGGAGGTGACGGATCGGAAAAAGAAAGCGAGTTTGTCGCCGACCGCGATGGTATCGCGTTGCGGTGCCGTTTCGTGGAAATGGACGAATTTCTTCACCAGACAGGAGAAATACAGTTCCAGTTCAACCACCAGCGGGCGCGTTCTACGCGCCAGTTCCCGGGCGGCAGCAGGACTCCATTCAACGGATACTAACCTTCCGTTGATCTCGATCCTGCTGCGGCAGGCAGCATTCATCTTCCCTCCCTACAACACATGGGGGGCAACCGCTTCCACCATGGACCCAATGAGGTCAGGATCACTGTCCGGCGCGAGCACGTTGGCATCCCCCATCTCGCCGGTCATCTCCAGCACCAAGCCATCGGGCGACTGGTGCAGACGCGATTCGCCACCGCAGGCACGGCAATAGAGAGCGTCGCCCGCATGTTGACTGCGCCGCTGCGCGACCGGTGCATGACAGGTGGGACAGGAGAGCAGCGGCATCCCGGGCTCACTGTGACCGACGATATGTGCCAGTGCGGCAGAGTGGCCCAAGGATAGGAACTGCTGCGCCAGGGAGGCATCGAACTGGCTGCCGCTTCCGCCACGAATGATGTCCAGGGATTTCTCGACGCGCATCCCCTTGCGATAGGAACGGGTGCTGGTCATGGCGTCGAAAGCATCGGCGATACCAACGACGCGCGCGACTTCCGGGATCACTTCACCCGCCAGCCCGCGCGGGTAACCCTGTCCGTCCGGGCGTTCGTGGTGGCCGATCACAGCCTCCAGCGCCAGACCGGCCAGCGGGTGTCTGACCAGCAAATGGCCGCCCACCGTCGGATGCGTCTTGATGACCTCGTATTCAGCTCCGGTCAATTGCCCGGGTTTGTTCAGGATGGCATCGGGCACGCCAACCTTGCCGAGGTCGTGCAGAAACCCGCCAATCTCGCATAGTGCGGCAGCGCGTTGCGACAACCCCGCCTGCTGCGCCAACAGCTTGGCGAATTGTGAAACCCGCCACAGATGGCCGCCGGTGTAGGGATCACGTGCTTCAACGACCATCGACAGGGCCAGCAATGAATTCAATAATGATTCTTTTTCAGACATCATTCCCTCCTTCAATAACGGCTCGTCAACAGCACCAGCCAGTCAGGCATTGCGCGTACCAGCCAGTGCTCGAAAGATTTGTCCGCGCCGGAAACCACCGCAAGCCCCACCACCACTAACGCCGCCCCAAAAAATTTACGCGCGACACGTCCCGCCACCTGGAGATAGTCGCGCCAGCGGTTCAGCATGTGCCGCGACAACAGGCCCAAGGCGATGAGCGGCAGGGCAGCCCCCAGGCTAAACACCCCCATCACGGCAGCCACTTGCGCCAGTGCCTGTCCCTGGCCCGCAATCGTGATCGCCACTCCCAGAGTCGGCCCGACGCAGGGTGTCCACACAATCCCTAGCAGCAGCCCCAACAGAAACTGCCCCCACAGGCCTTGCGGATTGAATTTCTCCAGCATCGCCGGACCAATGCCGATACGCCCCAACCCAAGGGTCAAGGCTGTCTGCACTCTAGCCGACAGCAGCCATGCGCCAAATAACAGAAGCAAGCACCCGCCAACCAGCCGTAATCCCTGTGCATCCCATCCGACCACGCCGCCCAGGGCTCCCAGCGCCACCCCGACCGTGGCGAACGACAACATCAACCCGCCCGCCAATGCAATCGCTCCCAGACGATGCTCACTGGTCGCCGCACCCAGCAAAATCGGAAGGAGCGGCAACACACACGGCGAGAGGGTGGTCAATAGACCCGCCAGCAACGCCAGGCCATAGCTGCCAGCACTTAATTCCATGTCAATTCAGTCTTACTGTGCGTTGCGTAACAATTCGGCAATCAGCACCGGATCCGTTTCCGCAACCGAACGGGCAACTTCCCGTCCCGCCTTGAATACGATGAGCGTGCTTTGATAACGCACCCCGAGCGCATGCACTGCCGCTTTCTGGTTGTCATAATCCATGCGCAATACCGTCACCCTGTCGAACTTATGGGTCGCAAGCAAATCGCGCAATACCAAATCCTGGGCACGGCAGGTGCTGCACCAGTCGGCATGAACCGCTACCAGCACCGGCGTCCCAGCCCGGTTCAGGGCGTCGAGCTTTTGCCGGGAATACGGCTCGCCCACCGCCTGGACGGCCAGCGGGAGCAGCAAAACGAATGACGCAAACACGCGTTTCAATGTGACCACGTTCCCTCCTTGGGCTAAATGAAAAGTTAACCCTTCGTCGTTAGCGCGGATTAATCATTACATTCGCCCGCAGTAGTTTGTAAGATTTGTCCTTGTCATGCGACCAAGCGAACGTCACCCTGGAAATTAAAGTGACGCTTTCTCACTTTCAGAATTTAACGGCCCAATCCTATTTAAGGAGATTTAGATGAAATACAACAAATTACTCAATGCCCTCATTGCCTCGGGCGTATTGACCCTGTCGGCGGGCGGAATGGCATTTGCAGCACCGGCCAATCCCTGTGCGGCGAAGATGAACCCCTGTGCGGCGAAGATGAACCCCTGTGCAGCGAAGATGAACCCCTGTGCAGCGAAGATGAACCCCTGTGCAGCGAAGATGAATCCCTGTGCAGCGAAGATGAATCCCTGTGCAGCGAAGATGAATCCCTGTGCAGCGAAGATGAATCCCTGTGCAGCGAAGATGAATCCCTGTGCAGCGAAAATGAATCCCTGCGCAGCGAAAATGAATCCCTGCGCAGCTAATCCTTGTGCTGCCGGTGATCGCGTGAATCCGAAGGATGTGATGCGCCCGAAGAACTACAAGCCGTATAAGGGCAACAAGGCTGCGTTGGTCCGTTATGGCAAAAAGCTGTTCAGTGACACCAGCTTGAGCAGCAACGGTATGTCATGCAATACCTGTCACGTTGAAAATGCCGCGTTCCAGGATACCTTCGCCCAGCCCTACCCGCATTACGTGCAGATGACGCATGACCGCGCCGGTGTCAAGGCGGTGCATCTGGATGAGATGGTGCAGTTCTGTATGGTCGTGCCGATGGCCTCCAAGCCACTCGCGTGGAATGGCAAGAAATTGGCGGCCTTGACAGCCTATTCCGCCTCCCTGCAATCCGGGTTCAAGCCGGGTAATGCAGGTGCCAATCCGTGTGCAGCCAGCAATCCGTGTGCAGCCAAAAATCCGTGCGGTGCAAAGAAAATGAATCCGTGTGCCGCGAAGAACCCGTGCGCGGCAAAAATGAAAAACCCTTGTGGTGCGCGCTGGTAGGTCAACCGCGGCTACGTTTTCCTGCAGTTGCCCTCTCACCCGTCGCAGTCAGACGGGTGTTTTTTCGTATGGAGTGACAGGCAGACATCGCAAAAATTCAAAGCGCCCGCGCAATCGGACTTGAAGAGTCTGGGGTCAGGTCTTGCATTAGCGCATTTGTCATGCCCGTTTATCGGACGCGCAAGGACTAACCTCGCAAGCCACTCAGGTAGGCCTGTGTCGCCTCGTGTTGCGGGGTTTCGAACAGCGCCTGACAAGTGCCGAATTCCACCAGTTTGCCGACCCGCTCGTTCATCCAGAAGAACGCCGCATAGTTGGCCACGCGTCGCGCCTGCGCCAGATTGTGGGTGACGATGACTACGGTATAGCGGTTGCACAGGCTGCGGATCAGTGTTTCCACCGTTGCCGTTGCCAATGGGTCGAGCGCGCTGCACGGTTCGTCCATCAGCAAAATTTCCGGCTCCAGCACCAGCGCGCGGGCGATGCACAGGCGTTGTTGCTGGCCGCCGGACAAGGCGAGTGCCGGGCTGTCGAGACGGTCATGCACTTCGTCCCACAGCCCCACCTGTTTCAGCACGCGCTCGATCTTTACCGCGATGACCTCGCGTTGGCGGACACCGTGCTCCCTCAAGGGCAATTCCAGATTGCGGCGGATGGAAAGCGGGAACGGATTGGGTTTCTGGAAGATCATGCCGACCTTGCGCCGCAAGGTTTGCACCGGCACGGCAGTATCCGCGATGTCCGCGCCGTCTATATGGATGCTGCCGCGCACCGCACAGGCCGGAATCAGGTCGGTCATGCGGTTGAGCGCGGAAAGAAAGCTGGTCTTGCCGCAACCGGAAGGGCCGATCAACGCGGTGATGCAGCCCTTGTTGATGTCCAGGCTCACCCCCGACAAAACGACTTTCCCCGCGTAAGACACCGCCAGATCGCGCACCTCGATGTGCGGTTGTGGCACGCAACAGGGCGCGCCCTGCTGCACTTCGCCCAGGGTATAAGTAGCACAAAGAGGTTGTGAAGTGGTCATGACAGCTGGATCCTGTTGTGTAAAAAGTGCCGCGAAAGCGTGGTGGATGCCCCGTTGATGATCAGCAATGCCACCATCAACACCAGTGCCGAAGCGTAAGCGGCCTGATCGCCACCGCTTACGTTCATGGACAAATCGTAGATGTGCACGGACAGCGCGCGCCCGGAATCGCTTAGTGCTTCGGGCATCCGATCCACATAGCCGCTGGTGAAGATGAGCGCGGCCGTTTCCGCCAGCGCGCGACCGATACCCAGCATCAAGCCCGCGCTGATGGCGGGCGCGGCGGCGGGGAGCAGCAGATGCCACAACGTCGTGCTGCGCGACAGGCCCAATGCCGATGCGCCCTGCCGCCATTCCACCGCCACCGCCGACAGCCCGGATTCGCTCAGGCGGATGAAGATGGGCAGCACCATGCAGGCCAGCGTCAGGCCACCCGAGAGGATGGAAAATCCCAGCCCCAGCCAGATGCAGAAGAACGCGTTACCGAATAGTCCAAAGACAATGGAAGGCACGCCCGACAGGGCATCCAGGCTGATGTTGACGAAACGCCTGAAACGGCTTTGCGAACGGGTGAACTCGCTCAAATAGATAGCCGCGCCCAAGCCCAGCGGCACGGCAACCCCCAGCGCGACCAGCAAGATCAGCAGGGTTGCAACCAAAATTGGCAGGATGCCGCCGGCACGTCCCGCATCCATCGGTTCAGCCGTCAGAAATTCCCAGTCGAGTTTGCCGATGCCGTGCCAAACGATGTCCGCCAGCATCCAGCAAAACACCCCCGCCAACAGCACCATCGCCCCCCACACTGCAACGGTGAGCAGGCTGTCGGCCAGTGCGATACGACGTGTCATCTGTATTTCCCCGCCATGCGCGCCGACCACAGTGCCAGCGCGATGACCAGTCCCAACAGCAGCAAACCCGTGTCAAACAGCGCTGCGCGATGCACCCCCGTGGCGTAGGGCATTTCCAGCGCGATGTTGGCGGTCAGCGCACGCACGGGATCGAACAGCCCCGCTGGCATTTGCACCACATTGCCCGCCACCATCAACACCGCCATGGTCTCGCCCAGGGCGCGCATCAGCGCGAGGATCACCCCCGCAAAGATGCCCGTACGCGCCGCCGGCAAGGCTATCCCCCACACGATGCCGCGCTGCGACAAGCCCAGTGCCGCGCCGCCATCCAGCAATGATTTGGGCAGTGCCGCCAGTGCCGCTTCGCTGCTGGCGGCTATGGTCGGCACGATCATCAGGGTCAGCACCAGCGTGGCCGCCAGCAGGCTGACCCCCGGCGCTTGCCACATCGCCAGCAGCGGCACCAGCGCCGTCAATCCCCACAAGCCGAACACCACCGAGGGAATGCCAGCCAGCAGCACCAGCATGTAGCGCGTTGGTTCAACACACCAGACGGGCGCATAAAAGCGCACGAACACGGCGCTCGCCACGCCCAGCGGCAGCGCCAGCAACAACGCGCCCATCCCCAGCGCCAGGGTCGCCGCCAGCATGGGCAACAGGTTCAGTTGCCCGCTGGCGGGATACCAGCCTTGTGCTTGCAGGCCGCGCCAGCCTTCCGCGCTCAACACCGGCCAGGATTCGCGCACCAGCAAGCCCAGCACCAGCAGCAACAGCAGCCCCGCCAGCAGCGCGCTGCCTTTCGCGTAGGAGGCCAGCAGCGTGTCAGCGCGCCAGCGGAATGAAGTATTGCGCATCAATCAGATCATGCACGGTCGCCGACTGGGCGAACTCGATGAAGGTTTTGACGAGTCCGACTGGCGGTGTTTTGGTGACCAGATTGAGCGGACGCGACAAGGGGAATTGTCCGTTGCGCACGTTTGCCACGCTGGCCGCCACACCGTGCAGGGGCAGCAGGCGTATCGGTGTGCCGTGCGCGGCCTCGTATTCTGCCGTGCCGATGGACACGTAACCGATCGCATCGGGATTGGCCGCGACAGTCTTGATGCCCTGCTGGTTGTCGCCGATCACCACCTGGGCGCGAATCTCGGGATTGTTGAGTTTGAAGTAGTGCAGGAACAATTCCAGCGTGGAGCGCCCTTCCGCCTTGTTGACCACCACGATCTTGCGCGCCACACCGCCGACTTCGCTCCACTGCGTCACTTTGCCTGTGTAGATGGCGCGCACCCGATCATCGCTCAAGGCGGAGATGGCGTTGCTGTTGTGCACGATTAGCGCCACGCCATCCAGCGCGATGGCATGGCCGTACAAATCCGCCTCTTCCGGCTTGAGTGCGCGCGATACCATGCCGATGTCCGCCAGTCCCGCACGCGCATCGCTGATGCCGCGCGACGAACCGCCGGTCTGCACATCCACCCGCACCCCTGGATGCAGGCGTTCAAAGCGTTTGCCGATTTCCAGTGCCAGCGACGCGACGGTGCTGGAACCCGTCAGCACCAGTTTCTCTGCCTGCGCGGTACCCAGGTTGAAAGCCAGGCTGATTGCAGCCAGTCCGCAGAGAATTTTTCTCATGAAACCTCCGGGCGTAAAGATGCTCATCAGTCGGTCAACTTTGCCGATTCTTACGGACAACCTGCGATCAACTGTGACCATCGTTTATCCCGCGCAGGCTGAAAAAAGTGGAATCCAACATTTCGTAAAATGGACGAAAATGGAGGACGAAGATGGAACGGATACCGAAGGGGATTTACACGCCGGACTTTCGGGTGGAGGCGGTAAAGCTGGTGGAAAAGGAAGGGCTGTCGGTGGATGGGGCGGCGAAGCGACTGTCAGTGCCGAAGAGCAGCCTTGGCAACTGGGTACGCGCTTCGCGCAAAAGGAAACTGACAACGGTTGGGCAGGGGCAGCGCGCGCCGACGGAAATGGAAGTTGAGCTGGCGCGGTTACGCAAGGAATTGGCAGAGGTGAAATTGGAGCGCGATCTGCTAAAAAAATGTGCGGCGTATTTCGCGAAGGAGTCGCGGTGAGATACGCCCGGATTGAGGAGTTGCGACAGCATCATCCCGTAGCGACGATGTGCCGGATTCTGGAAGTCTCGGAAAGCAACTATCACGCCTGGCGCCAGCGGCCACCCTCGGCGCGCCAGCAAGAGAACCTGAGGCTGGAAACCGAAATCAAGGCGGCACACCCGCGGACGCGCGAAACCTATGGGCCGGAGCGCCTGCAATCCTACCTCTCCGATCATGGCATCCAGACGAGCATCCATCGCATCAAGCGGATTCGCACGCGACTCGGATTGCGCTGCAAGCAGAAGCGCAAATTCAAGGCAACGACGAATTCGAACCCTGCGCTACCGCTGGCGCCCAATCTTCTGGATAGGCAATTCAAGGGGGCGGCACCGAATCGGGCCTGGGTAACCGACATCACCTATGTTGCCACGGACGTAGGCTGGCTCTATCTTGCCGGCATCAGGGACTTGTTCAACGGCGAACTGGTGGGCTACGCCATGTCTGAACGGATGACGACCAACCGAGTGTCACAGGCACTCTTCCGTGCCGTTGCGGCTAAGCGACCGGGGAAGGGGCTGATCCACCACGCTGACCGTGGCAGCCAGTACTGCGCTTATACCTACCAACAGCAGTTGCAGCCATTGGGCATGCCGGTCTCCATGAGCCGCAAGGGCGACTGCTGGGACAATGCGCCGATGGAGAGTTTCTGGGGATCCTTGAAAAACGAGCTAGTGCATCACCGTCGCTTTGTAACGCGAGAGCAGGCCAAGCGGGAAATCACCGAATACATCGAGATCTTCTACAACCGCATGCGAAAGCAGGCTCGACTTGGCTATCTCTCGCCTGCCGCTTTCAGCCAGCAGTACTATGCAAAACAGATGGCCGCTTAACCCGTTGGACTCTACGGTTGACGA
>NZ_BAAFRY010000039.1:0-9134 GCF_045866295.1 Ferrigenium sp. UT5 | reverse complement strand
CATGGTGCTTCTCCTTCGGGGTTGTGGTTAGAATAACCCTCAAGGATTTTTACTTGCAAACCCGTTCGCCAGGCCGGGTTCGGAATTTACAGAAACAATGTTGCACTAACTACCGAGCAGCCCACAATCTGAGCCACTGTCCTACGGTCAAAGTTGAATACTCCAGGGTAACTTGCCGCAAGTTCATCGCGGATGCGATGTTGAATCTGTATCTCTTTGTCCATCTGGACGCTCCCGATTCGGAGCGCTTCCCGCGCTGCACATCCACTACTCGCCGCTTAGCCCGCAGCAAAGGCTAGCGCTACCTTGCGTGAAGGTGCGCTTGTTTGTCATTTTCGACGCGGGAATCGAAGTTGGTGCCTGCGTGGCTGTTTTGAACTTGGAATATGGACGTATTGACCCCATCTCCTCTCCTAAACTTCTCAGAAGTGGAACTGGGCTATCCTAGCCAGATTGTGTTGATGTGCCTTGTGGCTGTTGGAATGCTGTGTCTCTTTATCGCCTTCAGCGGCAGGCTTTTCTATTTTTGTACATCACAACGATGAAGTCAACCTCAGTCTCACTGGACGTAATTCAAGAGAAGAGTTGATAGAAATAGATTGTGCAAATCTGTGCAAAATTCGTGCGCAAAACACGTGATTTTGAATTACGAACAATGATTGAGGATGATGCTAACTCATTGTTTGATTGGTGGGCGGTACTGGGTTCGAACCAGTGACCCCTGCCGTGTGAAGGCAGTGCTCTACCACTGAGCTAACCGCCCAATCGAGGGCGCGCATTTAATCACAGGGCCATATTGCGGGTCAATTTGTTTTATCCGGCCCCGGCATCTGGCGTAAAATGCGCGCCCTCATTTCCAGCCTCACCTTCAGGGAAACATCATGACTGTCCGCACCCGTTTCGCTCCGAGCCCCACCGGTTACCTGCACATCGGCGGCGCCCGTACCGCACTCTTTTCATGGGCCTATGCGCGCAAGCACGGGGGCACGTTCATTCTGCGCATCGAAGACACCGATCTGGAACGTTCCACGCCGGAAGCCGTGCAAGCCATACTGGACGGCATGAACTGGCTTGGTCTGAACTACGACGAGGGTCCGTTCTATCAGATGCAGCGCATGCCACGCTACAGGGAAGTCATCCAGCAGATGCTGGCAACGGGTCAGGCCTATTACTGCTACACCTCGCCGGCCGAGTTGGATGCTATGCGCGAGGCACAGCGGATGCGCGGTGAAAAACCGCGTTACGATGGAACATGGCGCCCGGAGCCGGGCAAGACTTTGCCGCCCGTTCCCGCCGAGATCAAACCCGTGGTGCGTTTCAAAAATCCAACCGAGGGTGTCGTCGGCTGGAAGGATCTGGTCAAGGGCCCTATCGAATTCAGCAACGCCGAACTGGACGATCTCATCATCGCCCGCGCCGACGGCACGCCGACCTATAACTTCTGCGTGGTGGTGGACGACTGGGACATGGGTATTACCCAGGTGATTCGCGGCGACGACCATGTCAACAACACGCCGCGCCAGATCAATATCCTCAAGGCATTGGGTGCGACCGTGCCCAGATATGCCCACTTGTCGATGATTCTGGGGGACGACGGCACCAAGCTATCGAAGCGCCACGGCGCAGTGAGCGTGATGCAGTACGACGACGATGGTTACCTGCCGGAAGCGGTCATCAACTACCTCGCCCGCCTGGGTTGGTCGCACGGTGATGATGAGGTTTTCTCTGTCGCACAATTCTGCGAGTGGTTCGATCTGGATCACATCACGCCTTCTGCCGCGCAATTCAATACTGAAAAACTGAAGTGGCTGAACAACCATTACATGAAGCAAACCGACAATGCGCAACTGGCTGCAAAAGTGCTCCCACGCCTGGTCGCACGCGGCATCGTAGTTGGTGCAACACCGGATCTTTCCGCCATTGTCGGTTTGTATAAAGAACGGTCTGCGACCTTGAACGAACTTGCCGATGCGGCAGAAGTTTTTTATATCGATCTGCATCCGGATGCCGCTTTGCTCGATGCGCAACTTTCTGCCGGGGCCATCCCCGCCTTGAGCGACCTTGCCCAGCGCCTCGCCACTGTCACCTGGGAAACGGCAGCGATCAACGCCTCCATCAAGGAAGTCCTCGCCACCCATGGATTGAAGATGCCCAAGCTGGCGATGCCCCTGCGCGTGATGCTCACCGGGCAAACGCATACCCCCTCGGTGGATGCGCTGGTCGCGCTGTTCACGCGCGAAATGGTGCTGCAACGCATCGAAAGAAACCTCGCGAAAAAAACCGGCTGACTCGCTTTACAAGGTCTGGGGCCATCACTATAATGCGCGCTCTTTTCGGGGCACCCCGGGGGTATAGCTCAGCTGGGAGAGCGCTTGCATGGCATGCAAGAGGTCAGCGGTTCGATCCCGCTTACCTCCACCAAAAAGAGAAGCAGCACCGCAGTCCCCTTCGTCTAGAGGCCTAGGACACCGCCCTTTCACGGCGATAACACGAGTTCGAATCTCGTAGGGGACGCCACCTTTCAGGGCTCACAGCAATGTGGGCCTTTTCTCATTTAGACCTGGTGCCGGATGTTAAGCAACCTCAACCCCACGCAACGTGAAGCGGTCAAACATCTGGGCTCCCCCTTGCTGGTCCTGGCCGGTGCGGGCAGCGGCAAAACGCGCGTCATCACGCACAAACTCGCTTATCTCATCAACGAGTGCGGCTATTCTCCGCGCAACATCGCCGCCATCACGTTCACCAACAAGGCCGCCAACGAGATGCGCGAGCGCGTCGGGCAACTCCTCGGCGGGCGTGATGCCAAAGGGCTGATCCTCAGCACGTTCCATGCGCTGGGCATGCAAATCCTGCGCGAGGAGGCGCCGCTGCTCGGCTACAAGAAAAGTTTTTCCATCTTCGACAGCGCCGACACCGGCAAGATCGTCAGCGAACTGCTGGGCAGCCCGGACAAGCAGGAGATCCGCGCCGCGCAAAGCGTGATGTCGAACTGGAAGACGGCTTTTCTCACGCCGCAACAGGCCGCGAGTCTGGCCGAAAACGAGGGGCAGCAGCGCATCGCCCTGCTCTACGGGCGCTATCAGGAAACGCTGCGCGCCTATCAGTCGGTGGATTTCGACGACCTCATCCGGCTGCCGGTGGAGTTGTTCCAGACCCAGGAAGAGGCGCTGCAACGCTGGCAGCATCGCTTTCGCTATCTGCTCATCGACGAATATCAGGACACCAACGATTGCCAGTACCAGATGATGAAACTGCTGGCCGGCGACCGCGCTGCCGTGACCGTGGTGGGCGACGATGACCAGTCCATCTATGCCTGGCGCGGCGCCAGCATCGCCAACTTGCAGAACTTGCAAAAAGACTACCCCACCTTGCGCGTGATCAAGCTGGAACAGAATTACCGCTCCTCGCAGCGCATCCTGCAAAGCGCCAACCACCTGATCCGGAACAACACCAAGCTGTTCGAGAAGAACCTGTGGAGCGAGCACGGCCCCGGCGATCCGGTGCGCGTGTTCGCGGCCCGGGACGAGGAAAACGAAGCGGAATCGGTGGTGTTGCGCCTGCTGGCGCACAAGTTCGAGCACCGCACGCGCTTCGCCGACTACGCCATCCTCTACCGCAGCAACCACCTGTCGCGCGTATTCGAGGAACAGCTGCGCACCCACAAGGTGCCCTACACCGTGAGCGGCGGCACCTCGTTCTTCGACCATGCCGAGATCAAGGACCTCATCGCCTACCTGCGCCTGATCGCCAATCCCGACGACGACCCGGCCTTCATCCGCGCCAGCACCACGCCCAAGCGCGGCATCGGCAACAGCACGCTGGAAAAACTGGCCGGCCATGCCGCTGCGCGCCACATCAGCCTGTTCGAGGCCGCCTTTGAACCCGCGCTGGCGCAACAACTGCAGGCACGCCAGCACGAAGACCTGCTCACCTTCTGCAATTTCATCAACCGCATGCAGGCCCGTGCCGAAAGGGAACCCTGCAACCAGGTGATGAACGACCTGATGAGCGCCATCGACTACGAGGCATGGCTGTTCGACAGCTTCGAACCGCGCCAGGCGGAGACCAAGTGGAAGAACGTGCAGGACTTCGTCGGCTGGATGAACAAGAAATCCGAAACGGACGAGAAGTCGATGATTGCGATGACGCAACTGATCGCCCTGCTCAACCTGCTCGAGTCGCGCGAGCAGGAGACCGATGCCGTGTCGCTTTCCACCCTGCATGCGGCCAAGGGCCTGGAATTCGGCCATGTGTTCCTGGTTGGCGCGGAAGAAGGCATCCTGCCGCACGAGCGCAGCGCATCCCAGGAACAGATCGAGGAAGAACGCCGCCTGATGTACGTCGGCATCACCCGCGCACAACGCTCGCTGCAGATCAGCTACTGTACCCGGCGCAGGCGCGGCAAGGAACACACGGCTTGTGACCCCAGCCGCTTCATCGCCGAACTGCCGCAGGCGGACATCGTCTATGCGGGCGTGGTGACTGCGGGCAATGCGCCTGCGGTGACCAAGGAACAAGGCATGGACAGGCTGGCCAGAATGAAAGCGATGCTGGGAACTGCATAAATGAGCCAGCCACGGGCTGTCACCAAAATCCGGTAAAATAAGCCCACTTTAATAATGCACCCTTCAAACCAGACGAAAATTGGAAATACCCTCATGAAAATCGCCATCGCCGGAACCGGATACGTCGGTCTCTCCAACGCCATCCTGCTCGCACAGAACAACGAAGTGGTGGCGCTCGATATCGTTGCGGACAAAGTGGCGATGCTGAACCGCAAACAGTCGCCGATCGAAGACGTCGAGATCGAGGACTACCTGGCGCACAAACCGCTTAACCTGCGCGCCACCCTGGACAAGGCGGAGGCCTACACCGGCGCAGATTACGTCATCATCGCCACGCCCACCGACTACGATCCCGAGACCAACTACTTCAACACCCGGTCGATCGAGGCCGTGATCAAGGATGTGCTGGCCATCAATCCGGGGGCGGTGATGATCATCAAATCCACGGTCCCGGTGGGCTATACCCGCAAGGCGAGGGCGCAGTTCAACTGCGACCGGCTAATCTTCTCGCCGGAATTCCTGCGCGAGGGGCGCGCCCTGTATGACAACCTGCATCCCTCGCGCATCGTCGTCGGCGAACGCTCCGAGCGCGCGGAGACTTTTGCCAACCTGCTGAAACAGGGCGCGGTCAAGCAGAACATCCCCACCCTGTTCACCGATTCCACCGAGGCCGAGGCCATCAAGCTGTTTGCCAACACCTATCTGGCAATGCGCGTGGCCTACTTCAACGAACTCGACACCTATGCCGCCACGCACGGTTTGAACACCCGCCAAATCATCGACGGCGTCAGCCTCGACCCGCGCATCGGCGACCACTACAACAACCCCTCCTTCGGCTACGGCGGCTACTGCCTGCCGAAGGACACCAAACAACTGCTGGCCAACTACAGCGATGTCCCGCAGAACCTGATCCATGCCATCGTCGAGTCCAACACGACGCGCAAGGATTTCATCGCCTTCGACATCCTCAAGCGCAATCCCGGCGTGCTCGGTATCCACCGCCTGATCATGAAGGCCGGTTCCGACAATTTCCGTGCTTCCAGCATCCAGGGCATCATGAAGCGCATCAAGGCCAAAGGCATCGAGGTCATCGTGTACGAACCCGCGTTGAAAGAGGCGGAATTCTTCCATTCCAGAGTCGTGAACGACCTGGAACAATTCAAACGGGAATCCGATGTCATCGTGGCCAACCGCATCACCGACGACCTCCGCGATGTAGCGGATAAAGTGTACAGCCGCGACTTGTTCGGAAAGGATTGAGCCCGTCCGGCCCAGGAAAAACTGCTACGATCCACCCCCTAAAACCTGATAAAACAACACATTCCAAATTGAACCCGCTCGCCAGCCGCACCAGCGGCATCCTGCTCCACCCGACTTCCCTTACCGGCCCGCACGGCTGCGGAGATTTTGGCCCGTCCGCCTACCGTTTCGTTGACTGGCTGGCCAGTGCGGGGCAATCCAACTGGCAAATGTTGCCGTTGGGCGAAGCCGGTTCCTGCAATTCGCCTTACATGAGCAGCTCGGCATTTGCTGGCAGCTTCCTGCTGATCGACCCGGACGAACTGATTGAACAGGGCTGGCTGAAGGCGGACGAACTGCCTGCCGCGCCTGTGGCCAGCGACCGCGTCGATTACGACGCAGTGAAACAATCCAGACTGGAATTGCTGCGCATCGCCGCCGAGCGTTTTCAGGCACAACACAACAAACGTCTTCACGCTGCTTTTGCGAAATTCTGTGAAGACGAGCGATACTGGCTGAATGACTACGCCCTGTTCAAGTCCGTCTGGGCCGGTCAATCCTGGCGCGACTGGAATACCTGGCCGGATGGCCTGGCCCAGCGAACGGCGGATGCGCTGCAGCGCGCGACCCAATCCCTTGCGGGCGAAATGACCTTCTGGAAATTCTGCCAGTGGTGCTACGACCGCCAATGGCGAAAACTGAAGCATTATGCCAATGCCAACGGCGTCCGCCTCGTCGGCGACGTGCCGATCTTCGTCGCCTATCAAAGTGCCGATGTCTGGGGACATCAGGACCTGTTCGAACTCGACGGGAAGGGTTGCCAGACGAGCGTGGCCGGGGTGCCTCCGGACTACTTCAGCAAGACGGGGCAACTCTGGGGCAATCCGCTCTATCGCTGGGAGCGCCACGAACAAGACGGTTACGCCTGGTGGATCGCACGCATGAAGCATGCGCTGCACCATTTCGACATGGTCAGGATCGATCATTTTCGCGGGTTTGCCAATTACTGGGCAGTACCTGCCGATGAAGCGACCGCGATCAATGGCGCATGGCGGCCGGGCCCGGGAGAAAAGCTGTTTGATGCGTTCAAACAGAGCTTCAAGACGCTGCCCATCATCGCCGAAGATCTGGGACTCATCACGCCCGATGTGATCGCGTTAAGGGACAAGTTCAATCTGCCCGGCATGCGCATCCTGCAATTTGCCTTCGGCGAAGACGAGCGCAACTATTTCCTGCCGCACCACTATATCGCCAACACCGTCGCCTACACCGGCACGCATGACAACGACACCAGCCTCGGCTGGTGGAACTCGGCCAGCGCGCACGAAAAAGATTTCGCGCGGCGCTATCTGAGCTGCGATGGCAGCCAGATTAACTGGGACATGATCAAAGTCTTGTCCGCCTCAGTCGCCAATACGGTGATCTATCCGCTACAGGATGTCATCGGCCTCGATGGCGCGCATCGCATGAATTTCCCCGGGAAAGCCTGCAATAACTGGGAATGGCGCTTTGCCTGGGACATGCTGGACGAGCAGAAAACCCTCGCGTTGGCCGCCTTGACCGCAGAGACAAAACGCAACCCGCGTCTCGCCTGAAAGCGCAGACAGTCCAGTCAGGAAAATAAAAAGGGTTGAATCTTTTCGATTCAACCCTTTTTCATTCCTCCCGAATCATGCGGCGATCAGGCACGCAAGATCAGGAGAAAGGCGTGGAGTGATTACTTCTTGCCACCGTTGACAGCAGCCTTCAAAGTCGCACCCGCCTTGAAAGCCGGCGCCTTGGAAGCCTTGATCTTCAGTTCGGCGCCCGTGGCAGGATTGCGGCCTGTGCGAGCAGCGCGCTTGCGCACTTCGAACGTTCCGAAGCCAACCAGCGCAACGTTGTCACCCTTCTTCAGGGTAGCCGTGACGATCTCGATCAGTGCGGCGATATTGCGGTCTGCATCAGCCTTGCTGCTACCGGTTTTGCTGGAAAGTGCATCAATCAGTTCTTTGCGGTTCATACGTTTCTCCTTTGTTGTGGGGGGTGGAAGCAACTCCGGGGCGGATTGTTCTGGATATTTTCAAGTTTTGCAACAAAAAAAAATATCTATGCCACAAACCACGCAACCCTTGATATATCACAGGTTCAGCCAATCGGCACGACAATTTTCTGCAGGAAACTGCAGCGCAGGAATTCTGGTGCCCGGAACCGGAATCGAACCGGTACGAGGGGTTAAGCCTCGACGGATTTTAAGTCCGTTGTGTCTACCAATTTCACCATCCGGGCGCATTCTGCAGTGCGCGTGATCGGGCAGGCTGCCGCCACAGAGCGGCGCATTATACAGAGAGCGCAACGCGAGTAGGAAAGCGTGAAAAATATTCGCAACTTTCTTGACACCCTCGCCTTAATCCATATAATGCGAACCCTCAATTTTGCGGGAATAGCTCAGTTGGTAGAGCGATACCTTGCCAAGGTATAGGTCGCGAGTTCGAGTCTCGTTTCCCGCTCCAAATTTTGGGGAAAGCATGGCGCTTTCCCTTGTCTTTCGAGCAGCAGCGCAACGCATCACGGCGCGATAGCAAAGCGGTTATGCACCGGATTGCAAATCCGTAGAGCCCAGTTCGACTCTGGGTCGCGCCTCCACTCTAAAACCCAATAGCAGCGGCCTTTATGGGCCATTCAGACCATCCGCACGATGGGCTTCCTGTTGCTTGTTTGTCCAGAAAACCCCCATGATCTCCCATCAAACCACCCTGCTTGGGTGGCAGAACCAACCGTGGATCGCACAATAATCCGATGACGGGAGTTTGCATTGGGAGAGCGGCATGGCATCTAAAAGGAAGTGAGCTTACCCCTGAATTCCGGATACCAACGTAGCGGAGGCTAGAATTGCGACAGGAGGTAGGAAATGCTCAGGATACCGAGGCAGAGTTATACGGAAGAACTCAAGCGTGAAGCGGTCAAGTTGGTTGAGGGCGGAATCAAACCTGCACAGATGGATCTGTCAAGGTTCCGCGCAGAAGTCATGCGACTTAAAGCGGAGAACGAAATCTTAAAAAAAGCGGCGGCGTACTTCGCGAGGGAGTCACTGTGAAGTACGCATGGATAGCGCAGCAGAACGCTTGGCCGACGGAATGGATGTGTGACGGGCTCGGGGTAAGCGCCAGTGGCTATGCGGCGTGGAAGCGGCATTCACCGCCTCGGCGGTATCGGGCCGCTGACCATCTGGTCAATGAGTGTTGGTACGCGTTGAAAATTCCCCACTTTTCCTAGTGTCTGCGCGCTGAAAATTACCCAGGTGATTAACCTCCTCCGTTCCGATTTTCGGACTGGAGAAACCAAGGAGAT
>NZ_BAAFRY010000038.1:0-9563 GCF_045866295.1 Ferrigenium sp. UT5 | reverse complement strand
CGCAGGCAGAAGTCCAGCTTGCAACAAGGCCGGATATAAGACTGCAGCCGATTTCTGGTTTTACCAAAACACGACAAATCTCTTGCTAAACCGGGAGGCGTCCATATAAGAAAAAACATGAGTAGTGCAATGGACATTCACGAGGTGCTGGAGCATTTGCCGCACCGTTATCCGTTCCTGTTGGTTGACCGCGTGCTGGAAGTCGTGCCGAACGAACGCATCGTGGCGCTGAAGAACGTGAGCATGAACGAGCCCTTCTTCCCCGGCCACTATCCGCACCATCCGGTGATGCCGGGGGTGCTGGTGATCGAGGCGATGGCACAGGCGGCGGCGATCCTGTCGTTCAAGACCATGGGAACCCTGCCCAGCGATGATTCGGTGTATTACTTCGTGGGCATCGAAGGCGCCCGCTTCAAACGCCCGGTCAGCCCCGGCGACCAACTGCTGCTGAAAGTTTCGATTGCGATGAACCGGCGCGGCATGTGGAAGTTCATGGGCAAGGCCGAGGTGGACGGACAGGTTGCCGCCGAAGCCGAATTGATCTGCACGTTGCGGACAAAATAAAAAACTTGCGTCATCCTACTGCACTCATTCATCCGGGGGCGAAGCTGGCCGACGATGTCGCGGTTGGTGCCTATTCCATCATCGGCGAGCATGTCGAGATCGGCGCCGGTTCGGTGGTCGGGCCGCATGTCGTCATCGGCGGACACACCACTATCGGTAAGGGCAACCGTTTCTTCCAGTTCAGTTCCATCGGCGAAATTCCGCAGGACAAAAAGTACCGGGGGGAGCCGACGCGGCTCGTCATCGGCGACAACAATACGATCCGCGAAAGCTGCACCTTGAATCTGGGCACGGTGCAAGGCGGCGGAGTAACCTTCGTCGGCAACGGCAACTGGATCATGGCTTACGTGCATCTGGCGCATGATTGCCGTATTGGCAATCATAACGTCATCGCCAATTCGGTGCAGTTCGCGGGCCATGTGACGGTCGGCAACCACACCCTGATCGGCGGCATGAGCGGCATCCACCAGTTCGTGCGCGTCGGCGATTTTGCCATGCTCGGTTTTCAGACGCGCCTGTCGCAGGACCTGCCGCCGTTCGTCACGGCGGTGGGCAATCCCGCCGAAGCCAAAGGCCCGCATCAGGAAGGTCCGCGCCGTGCGGGCTACTCCGCGCCGCGTCTCGACATGATCAAAAAGATGTATCGCATCCTGTATCGCGCCGGCAGCAGTTTCGCGGCGGCGCAGCAGGAAATTGCCGCCTTGCGCGGCGAGGTGGCCGACGCCGATGCGGACCTCGACAATATGCTGGACTTTCTCGGCCACGCCAGCCGCGGCATCGTGCGTTAACCGATAATGGCGCATACCGAAAAAACCATTGCCATCGTGGCGGGCGAAGCCTCGGGCGATCTGCTTGGCAGCATGCTGATCGCCGCCATCCGCCAGACCAAACCCGGCGTGCGCTTCATCGGCATCGGCGGCCCGAAGATGCAGGCGGCTGGCGTGGAGATCCTGTTCCCGCTGGAGAAACTGGCCGTCAACGGCTATCTCGAAGTCCTGCGCCATTACCGCGAGCTGCTGGGTATTCGTCGCAGCCTGCGCGATCGTTTTCTGGCTGAACGGCCCGATCTTTTCATCGGCGTCGATGCGCCGGATTTCAATCTGGACCTGGAACTTGTGCTGAAACAGCACGGTATTCCGACCGTGCATTATGTCAGTCCGTCCATCTGGGCATGGCGCGCCGAGCGCATCCACAAAATCAAGCGAGCAGTTTCCCATCTTCTGGCCCTTTTCCCGTTCGAGTCTCCCCTGTACGAAAAAGCCGGCGTACCGGTGACCTATGTCGGGCATCCGCTGGCCGACCTGCTGCCGGAGCAGACCCGGCGGGGCGAGATGCGCGAGCAGATGCGAATCCGCGCCGGAATGCGCGTGTTCGCGTTGCTGCCGGGCAGCCGCCAGAGCGAGGTGCATCGGCTGGCTGCGACCTATATCGAGACAGCCAAGCTGATCCTGCGGGAAATTCCCGAAGCGCAATTCCTCGTGCCGCTGGCCAGCCGTGAGACGCGCAATATTTTCGAACGCGAGCTGTGGCGGCAGGAGGCGTGGGACCTGCCTCTTACCCTGCTGTTCGGACATGCGCACGATGCGATGATCGCCGCCGACGGGGTGTTGGTCGCCTCCGGCACGGCCACGCTGGAAGCCGCTTTACTCAAGCGCCCGATGGTGATTACCTACAAGATGTCGCCGTTCACCTATTGGCTTGCCAGACGCAAGCAATATCTGCCCTTTGTCGGCCTGCCCAATATCCTGGCCGGGCGTTTCGTTGTGCCGGAAATTTTGCAGGACGATGCCACGCCGGAAAATCTGGCGCAGGCCCTGCTGAACATGGTCAACAACAAGCAGGCGGTGGCGCAACTGGAGCAGCGCTTCGGCGAGATGCAGCGCACGCTGCGCCGGGATGCGGCGCACAAGGCTGCGCAAGCCATCCTGCCTTTTCTCGCATGAGCAGCATCGCTCTGCTGTGCGGTGTGGACGAGGCGGGGCGCGGTCCGTTGGCCGGGCCGGTCTGCGCGGCAGCCGTCATTCTCGACCCGGCGCGCCCAGTCGAAGGGCTGGCAGATTCAAAAAAACTTTCCGCGAAACAGCGCGAGCGCCTGGCTCCCGTCATCCGGGAACGCGCGCTGGCCTGGGCCGTCGCATCTGCGGACGTTGAAGAGATCGATCGCCTCAACATCCTGCAAGCCACCCTGCTGGCGATGCAGCGCGCCGTGCTGGCGCTGTCCATCACGCCGCGGCTGGTGCTGGTCGATGGCCTGTATTGTCCGCACACCGGCATTGCCAGCCAGGCCATCGTCAAGGGCGACAGCACGGTGGCGGCCATTTCCGCCGCCTCGATTCTGGCGAAGACTGCGCGCGATGCGCTGATGCTGCAACTGCATGGGCGTTATCCGCAATACGGTTTCGACGCGCACAAGGGTTACCCGACGGCGGCCCACCTTGCCGCGCTGCAACGCCATGGCGCATCGGAAGTGCATCGCAGGTCATTCAAACCGGTGCGACAATTCGCATTACCTCAATCAGGAGAATCGACATGAGCTATTTCAAGCTGATCCATTTGCTGGCCGTCCTCGTCTGGGTCGGCGGCATGTTCCTTGCCTACGCGGTGTTGCGTCCCGCCGCCGTCGAAGTGTTGCAACCGCCGCAACGCCTGGGTTTGTGGAACAGCGTGTTCCGCCGCTTCTTCAGTTGGGTGTGGGCAGCGGTCGGGCTGATCCTCATCACCGGCTTCTACATGATCTATCAGTACGGCGGCATGGCGCACGCGCCCCGGTACGTGCATTTCATGCTGTTGCTGGGCCTGTTGATGACCGTGATCTTTGCCTACGTGTTCTTTGCCTGCTATGTTCCGTTCAGCCTGCATGTTGCCAAGGAAAAGTGGCCCGAGGCGGCCGCCTTGCTGGGCAGAATTCGCCAACTGGTCGCAGTCAATCTCACGCTCGGCGTCATCACCGTGGCTGTTGCGGTGGTTGGCATGAGTTGGGTATGACGCCGTTTGTGTGGGGCGGGTTTCACCACAAGGTCGCAATAACCCCTGCGGGGTAACCCGATAACCTCGGCCAAAGAGGCAATGAATATTTTTTTGCTCTCGCTCAAACTATTGCGCCGTGACTGGCGCGCCGGAGAATGGCGCGTGCTGGTGCTGGCCCTGCTGTTGGCGGTGGGCAGCCTGGCCACGGTAGGACTGTTCGCCGACCGTGTGCGGCAACTCTTGCAACAGCAGGCACACGAGCTGATCGGCGCCGACCTGCGCATTACGTCAACCCGGCCCTTTCCCCCCGACTATCGCAATACGGCAGAAGCGCTGGGTTTGCACGTGGTGCAGAGCCGCAGTTTCCCCAGCATGGTGATCGGGCGCGCGCAGGTACTGTTGAGCGAAATCCAGGCAGTGCAGCCGGGTTACCCGTTGCGCGGCAAGCTGCAAATCGACGATGGCAGCGTGCATGCGGCCGATGCCATTCCCCGGCGGGGCACGGTATGGGCGGATGAACGTCTGTTGCGCCGCCTCGATCTGCAACTGGGCGATGCGGTCGGCATCGGTGCGCGGCGATTCATCGTCGCCGCACGGATCGTGAAAGATATCGATCCCTCCCTTGGTTTGGCCAGTGTCGCCCCACGCGTGCTGATGAACGATGCCGATCTGCCCGCCACCGGGCTGTTGCAGGAAGGCAGCCGTCTCTCGTATCGGCTGCTGTTGGCGGGTGTCGTGCCGCAGGTGGAGCGTTATCGCAGCGCCATCGAGCCGGGTCTGGCCGCCCATGAAAAGATGGAAGATGTGCGTGATGCGCGCCCCGATATCCGCATTGCGCTGGAACGCGCCGAACATTTTCTCGGGCTTGCCGCACTCACGGCTGCCATTCTTGCCGGTGCGGCAATTGCCCTGGCGGCGCGGCGTTTCGTGCTGCGTCATCTGGATGCGTGCGCCGTGATGCGCTGTCTCGGTGCGCAACAGGTGCACGTGCTGCGCCTGTTCCTTTATCAATTTGCCTTGCTGGGCGTGGTGGCGGCACTGCTCGGTGGCTTGCTCGGCTATGCCGCGCAGGCGGTTCTGGTCGAGAGTATTGCCGCCATGCGCGTCGCGGATCTGCCGCAGCCCGGCGGGTTGCCCCTGCTCAAAGCGGCCGCCAGTGGCTTTGCCCTGTTGCTGGGGTTTGCCTTTCTGCCCCTGCTCCAGTTGCGCAGGGTGTCGCCGCTGCGCGTGCTGCGCCGTGAACTGGGGCTGCCGCCGGCCGGCAGTTGGCTGGTCTATGGCCTGGCACTGCTGGTTTTGGCCGGGTTGTTTCTGTGGCATGCGGGGTCGTTCAAACTGGGTATGACCGTGTTGACCGGACTGCTGGCGGGGCTGTTCCTGTTCGGCGGGTTGGCCTGGCTGCTGTTGCATGGTGTTGCGCGCAACGCGTTCTTTTTGCAATCGCACTGGCGGCATGCGCTCAATAATCTTGCGCGCCACGGAAGCAGCACGACGGTGCAGGTGGTGGCGCTCAGCCTGGGCGGAATGGCCTTGCTGCTCCTGACCCTGGTTCGTGGCGACCTGCTGCAAGGCTGGCAGGAAAAGCTGCCACCGGATACGCCAAATCGTTTCGTGCTGAACATCCAGCCGGACCAGATCGAAGCCATCAGCGGTTTTTTCAAACAGCACGCGTTGACCGTTCCCGAGATGCAGCCCATGGTGCGCGGCCGCCTGGTCGAGATCAATGGGCGTGCTGTCAATGGCGATAGCTACCCCGATCCGCGTGCGCGGGGCTTGGTGGAGCGCGAGTTCAATCTGTCCTGGATGGCACAGATGCCAAGCTGGAACCGGATGGTGAGCGGGCAATGGTGGTCTGAGGCAGGCAAGGACGAACTTTCAGTGGAGGAGGGGATCGCTCAGACACTGGGCATCAAGCTCGGCGATTCACTCACCTATGACGTGGCAGGCAGCCGTTTCACTGCCAGAGTCACCAGTCTGCGCAAGCTGGAATGGGATTCGATGAAGGTGAATTTCTTTGTGATCGCCACGCCGGAATTGCTGCGGGATTTCCCGTCCAGCTATCTGTCCAGCTTTTATCTGCCGCCGGACAAGGTGAAGGCGGGGGATGCGCTGGCGCGCAGATTTCCCAATCTGCTGTTGATCGACACTGGTGCGGTGATCGCGCAGGTACGGGGCATCATGGACCAGATTGCGCGGGCGGTGAGTGCGGTATTTCTGTTCACCCTGTTGAGCGGTCTGGTGGTGCTCTATGCCGCCCTGCTGGCGACGCAGGATGAACGCAGTCAGGAGGCGGCGATCCTCCGCACACTGGGTGCGGGCAGCCGTTATTTGCGCCGGCTGCATCTGGCCGAGTTCGCTGTGCTGGGAGGATTGAGCGGCCTGTTTGCCGCAGCGGGCGCTCTGTTGCTGGGATGGGTGCTGGCGCGCTTTGTGCTCGATATTCCGTGGCAATTCAATCCCGTGATCGGCCTGGTTGGCGTGTCGGGCGGCGTGCTGCTGGTGACACTGTCCGGTTGGCTGGGGACCCGGCAGTTGCGGCGCCGCCCGCCACTCCGAATTCTTGCGGCGGATTAAGGGGTTGGCGCTTGACGTGGCGCGGAATACCCCTATAATGCGCGCCTCCCTGAAAAAGGGAGTTTTCAACCTTGCTCCACCGTCGAAAAATGGCGGGGGGCTTTTATCCACAAGGAGATGTAATGCGCCATTATGAAATCGTATTCATCGTGCATCCCGACCAGAGCGAGCAAGTGCCCGCGATGATCGAGCGTTATCGCACGCTGGTGACCGGCAAGAACGGCCACATTCACCGTCTGGAAGACTGGGGCCGCCGCCAACTGGCTTACCCTATCCAGAAAATCCACAAGGCACACTACGTGCTGATGAACATCGAGTGCGACCAGACCACCCTGGACGAACTTGAACATGCATTCAAATTCAATGACGCCGTATTGCGCCACCTGATCATCAAGACCAAGGCCGCTGTCACGGCGCCTTCGGTGATGATGAAGGAAGAAAAATCGCGTTCGTTGACCGGCGATGCTGTTGTTGCGGAACCAGCTCCGGCAGCCGCTGCGTAATTGGGATTGGGCGGCAACCGTTGCGTGATTGAAGGGGAAATCGTAGAGCTGGAAGGTTTGCGTTTTACCCCGGCAGGACTGGCGCGAGTGGCCTGCAAAATACGCCACAGCTCGCTGCAGCAGGAAGCAGGAATGCAGCGCCAGGTTCAGTGCGATATTCCGGCACTTGCCTTGGGCGAAGCGGCGCAGCAAATCAGCCGCCTGCAACCCGGACAGCGGGTCATGGCCGAAGGATTCCTGGCGCAGCGTAGCCTGAAAATTTCGCAACTGGTATTGCACATTAATAACGTCACATTGAGATAGGAGCACAACATGGCTCGTGTATTTAAGAAAAAAGATGACAAGAAGAACAATTCTTCGCGTCAATTGTTCAAGCGCCGCAAATTCTGCCGTTTCACTGCAGAGAAGATCGCGGAAGTGGATTACAAGGACATCAACATCCTGAAGGAATTCGTTTCCGAGAACGGCAAGCTGATTCCGGCGCGCATCACCGGCACCAAGGCGCATTACCAGCGCCAATTGAGCGTGGCGGTCAAGCGCGCGCGCTTCCTGGCGTTGCTGCCTTACACCGATTTGCATTAAGGAGTAGATCATGCAAGTGATTCTGATGGAAAAAGTGGTGAACCTCGGCCAATTGGGCGATGTCGTGAAAGTAAAGAACGGTTTTGCGCGCAACTTCCTGATCCCTCAAGGAAAGGCCAAGCGGGCGACGGAAAACAACGTGGCTGATTTTGCATTGCGCCGCGCCGAACTGGAAGCAGCCGAAGCGGCCAAACTGGTCGACGCACAGGCACGCGGCGCCAAGCTGAACGGTCTGACCGTGCAGATCGTGCAAAAGGCCGGTGTGGACGGGAAGCTGTTCGGTTCCGTGACGAATGCCGATATCGCGCTCGCTTTGGTTGCGCAAGGCCATCAGGTGGAAAAGGCGCAAGTGCGCATGCCTGAAGGCCACTTGAAGCAGATCGGCGACCATACGGTCAGCATCGCCCTGCATCCCGATGTCTTGACTGATGTCATCGTTTCGGTGCTGGGCGAGCAGTAACCCCTGAACGAGCAAAACGATGCGCAAAAAAGGGCTGGCGACAGCCCTTTTTTGTTTTTGTCGTTGCGAGTTCACGCGGCAGTGTAAAATCAGCCAACCCCAATCCGCATTCCATCCATGCAAAATTTTTCAGCCCCTGCCGCCGATTCCCAGCTTGACGCACTGAAGTTGCCGCCGCACTCGGTCGAGGCGGAGCAGTCGGTGCTGGGCGGTATTCTGCTCGACACCAGCGCGTGGGACAAAATTGGCGATCTGCTGGGCGAACAGGATTTCTATCGCTCCGAGCACCGTCTGATCTGGCGCCATATCGGACGGTTGACGGAGCATGCGAAACCGGTCGATGTCATCACCGTGGCGGAGTCCTTGCAAAGCACTGCGGAACTTGAGAAAGCGGGGGGATTGACTTATCTGGGCGCATTGGCGCAGAACGTGCCTTCCGCCGCCAACATCCGGCGCTACGCCGAGATCGTGCGTGAACGCGCCATCATGCGCAAACTGGTCGAGGTGGGCAGCGAGATTGCTACCAGCGCCTACAACCCCGGCGGGCGCGATGCGGGGCAGTTGCTGGACGAGGCCGAGAGCCGGGTATTCGAAATTTCGGAACAGGGCGAGCGCGGACGGCAGGGCTTCATCCCCATCCCGCCGTTGCTGACGCAGGTGGTCGAGCGAATCGAATCTTTGTACGGCCGCGATAACTCCAGCGATGTCACCGGTATCTCCACCGGATTCACCGATCTCGACAGCATGACTTCAGGTTTGCAGCCCGGCGATCTGATCATCGTGGCGGGACGCCCCAGCATGGGCAAGACCGCATTCTCCATCAATATCGCAGAAAACGTTGCGCTCGAATCGAACCGTCCCGTGGCAATCTTCAGCATGGAAATGGGGGGCACGCAACTCGCGATGCGCATGATCGGTTCGGTCGGAAGGCTGAACCAGCATACCCTGCGTACCGGTCGCCTGGAGGAAGAAGATTGGCCGCGCATGACCCACGCCTTGAGCCAGTTGAACGATGCCCCCATTTTTATCGATGAGACGGCCGGCTTGAACGCGCTGGAACTGCGCTCGCGTGCCCGTCGTCTGGAGCGGCAGAACCGCAAGACGAATGAGCTGGGCATTGAAGAATCTGGGCTGGGGCTGATCGTGATCGACTACATCCAGTTGATGAGCTCGCCCGCGGGCCGTTCCAGCGAAAATCGGGCCACCGAGATTTCGGAGATTTCGCGTTCCCTCAAGTCGTTGGCCAAAGAACTTCACGTGCCGGTGATCGCCCTGTCCCAGCTTAACCGCAGCCTGGAGCAGCGCCCGAACAAACGCCCGGTCATGTCCGACTTGCGCGAGTCGGGCGCCATCGAACAGGATGCCGACCTGATCCTGTTCATCTACCGCGACGAAGTCTATAACCCGGATACGCCGGACAAAGGCAAGGCGGAAATCATCATCGGCAAACAGCGTAACGGCCCCATCGGCAAAGTTGAACTCACTTTCCGTGGCGAGTACACGCGCTTTGAAAATTACACCTCCGCCCAGTATTGAATCCTGGTTTGAATTCAGTGAGTGACCCGGGGTAAGACCGGGTTGCCGGACAACGTTGCGCCGGAGTGCCGCACTGAATAAGCTGAAGGGCAGCTCTGAAAATTCGGAGTTCGCCCAAATGCAAGAAGCGGCGCAGTTACGATATAAGCGACTTGTGTGGACGTCAGGTGGTGGCTGCGGACTTTTTGCGCTTTGATTATCTGCTCGGGATGGACAAGGGGAATTGGCTCTGGCTACAACACAGGCGTCCGCCTGATGAAAAAAACGGGTCTTCGTGAAAGAGTGTGGGTAAATTTCATGTTTTTTAGAGCCTCGGGAGCATGGACGTGAGTATTTTCAGCCGCAGATATTCTTCATCGCGCAGTCCATACGCACGG
>NZ_BAAFRY010000037.1:0-9905 GCF_045866295.1 Ferrigenium sp. UT5 | reverse complement strand
TTATCTCCACCTTGGCACCTAGATGCCGTCAGGTCCGCGAGGGGCTACCTCATTCTTACTTACTTACCTCGCTCCCCGTGGGGAGGGAGGCGTCCATCCCATCTCCTTTTACAATTTTGCCAGCACGCGCGGCAAATCGAGCACCGTGCGGATCTTCACATCGACATGCGGCGGCGTGTGCGGGGCAGTGCTCACCCACACCGTGCGCATCCCCAGGCGTTTGGCGGTCAACAGATTTTCCGCGCTATCTTCCACCATCACGCACTGCGCGCCCTGCAGGCGATATTTGCGCAGCAGGTGGCGGAATCCGGCCACCTGCGGTTTGGGTTTGTAATGCGCGTGCTCGATGGCGAACACATCCTCGAACAGATCATCCACCCGCAACAATTTCAGCACGGCCCGCGCATACTGCTCCGGCGCATTGGAGAACACCACCTTGCGCCCGGGCAAGCCCTGCAGCGCACGGTGCAAGCGCGGCTCGCGCAGCACCATCTGCCGCAATTGCGGAAACTGGTGCGTATGCCACAGAAAATGATCCGGGTCGGTAGCGTGATGCTTCATGAGCCCGGTCAGGGTCGCTCCATAGCGCTGCCAGTAATCCACACGCAACGCATTCGCCGCCGCTTCATCCAGTTGCAGATTCTCCTGCAGATAGGCGGTCATGCTGCGATTGATGTGCGGAAAGACATGCGGGGTCGCATCGTGCAGCGTGTTGTCCAGATCGAAGAGCCAGACGCGCGCAGGGGTCATTTGCTTTTGATCAGCGTACCCACGCCTTCGTCGGTGAGAATCTCCAGCAGCAGCGCATGTTCCACCCGACCGTCGATGATATGCACCGCGCGCACCCCGCTGCGTGCGGCGTCCAGCGCCGAGCCGATCTTGGGCAACATGCCGCCGGACAGGGTACCGTCCGCCACCAGTTCGTCCACCGTCTTCGGCGTCAGCCCGGTGAGCAACTTTCCATCCTTGTCCAGCACGCCCGGCGTATTGGTCATCAGCACCAGCTTCTCGGCGCGCAAAACCTCGGCCAGCTTGCCCGCCACCAGGTCGGCATTGATGTTCAGCGTCTCGCCGTCCGGCGCGACGCCGATCGGCGCGATCACGGGAATGAAATCGCCGGAGTCGAGGAACGTAATGATGGACGGGTCGATCTTGCTAATCTCCCCGACCTGACCGATGTCCAGCATCTTGCCCGGTTCCGCCAGACTTTCCAGCATCATCTTGTCGGCTCGGATGAACGAGCCGTCCTGGCCGGTCAGGCCCACCGCCTTGCCACCGTGCTTGTTGATCAGATTGACGATGTCCTTGTTGACCTTGCCCAGCACCATCTCGACCACATCCATGGTCTCCTCGTCGGTCACGCGCATGCCCTGCACGAATTCGCCCTGCTTGCCGACCCGCTTCAGCAGGTCATTGATCTGCGGTCCGCCGCCGTGCACCACCACCGGGTTCATGCCCACCAGCTTGAGCAGCACCACATCGCGCGCGAACCCCTCCTGCAACTTAGGGTCGGTCATGGCGTTGCCGCCGTACTTGATGACGATGGTCTTGTCGAAAAAACGCTGGATGTAGGGCAGCGCCTCGGACAGGGTGTGCGCTTTTTGCGCGGCAGTGGCAGCGGTCAGCGGCATGATGGCTCCTGAAAAAAGTGCCGCGAATTCTACTCCAGCGCAAAACAAAACGGGCGGCATTGCGCCGCCCGCCCGCAACAAAAACCCAAGCGCTTACTGAATCACCAGTTTTTTTGCCGTCACCGTCACCTTCTTCGGCAGCGTCAGCTCCAGCACGCCGTCCTTGTATTTCGCCTGCGCCTGATTTTCATCCACTTCCTGCCCCAGCGAAAAGGCGCGCGACACACTGCCGTAGTAACGTTCGCTGCGCAGCAGCTTCTCGCCCTCCTTCACTTCCTTCTCGTTCTTCACTTCGGCCCCGATCGACACCTGATTGCCGTCGATATGCACCTGTATATCTTCCTTTTTTACGCCGGGAATTTCGGCGTGCACCGTGTAAGCCTGATCGTCCTCGCTCACGTCCATCCTGATCTGGATTTCCGGCTGACCTTCGAATTTCACCGGCTGCATGAAGAAGCCGCGGAACAGGTCGTCCAGCGCATTGCCGGTCGGGTTGATTCTGCTGATATTGGCCATTGCATCCTCCTTCGGTTCGGTTAAGGGAATACGGGCTGCGCCCGCCTGCACCCTATCTGTGGACACCCTCACAATTTTCAAGGGCAAAAAAAAGGCGGCTGCCGCCGCCCTTTTCCCCCGCTGCCCCGGCTAGCGGTGATCCATCACCGCCGGGTCGTTGTAGTGCTTGTAGCTCAACTCCAGTGCGCGCACTTCTGCCGTCGCCTCGATCGTCCTGCGCACTCCCGCCACCCGCAACGACAGACTGACCGGCACCCGGTCACCCACATTCAGCGGTTGTTTCAGGCCGCGCAGCATCAGATACAGGCCGCGCACCCCAAAAATGGTCGTGCTGCGCGCGGCAAGCCGCAAGTCGCGCAGGGCGTGAGCCTGCATCCTGCCGCCGCGTCGCTCCACGCTGACAATCTCGCCGGTGGCGGCAAGAGGGCTGCTCACACCGAGCAGGCGCGCCGCCGGGGTCACCGACAGATTCAACTGCACGGTGGCGGCAGTCTGCCCCGGCACGCTTTCGCGCATCCACACCTTGTCCACGATCACATCATCGCCGGCCCAGGCGAACTGGCTCAACCACAGGCCGCCGAACAAGGCAGCCATCCGCAACTTAGTGCGCCATGTGCTCATGCTTCATCGCGTCGTGTTTCATCGCGCCGTGCTTCATTTCCGGCTTGCTGTCGGTCATCCCCCGGACCTTGGCGTTGACCTTGACTTTCTTTTCCTTGCCGTTGGCCTGCCGCAACCGAAGGGTCAGCGCGATTTTCTTACCTTCCACCAGCGGCTTCTTCAGACCGATCAGCATCAGGTGATAGCCCTGCGCACCCATATCCACGGCTTCGCCTGCGGGCAGATCGATCGCCTCCACCTGGCGCATCTTCATCACGCCGCCCTCGGTCACCATGCTGTGCAACTCGACGCTTGCGGCACACTTGCACGAAGCTCCGACCAGCTGCGCCGCTTTTTTGCTGGTGATGACCGCCTGCACCATGCCGCTATCCTGTCCCGGCGCTGTCGCGCGCGACCACGCATCGCCCACCTTCACGTCTTTTGCCTGCACCGGCAACGCGAACAGCATGGCCGCAAAACCCGCCCACAAAAACTTTTTCATGACTGACTCCTTATCAAATAATCGGTGCCGCGTTTTGCATCGGCGGCGCACAGCATTCTAGCCTGTTTCAGACGATCGAAAAAATCATGATCCGTTCACTGGACCGTGATCGTACCTTCATCAGAACGTGTAGTTCACCCCGGTGTAGGGCGAACGCCCCATCCCCGGCACCGCAATGTTTGACGGGATATCATTGATGCCCATGGTGCCCCCCTGCCCGACATAAGCCCCGCCCGTAGGCAGCGAATAGAACTTGTCGAGCACGTTCTCCACGCCAAAATCGATGCGCAGTTGCTGCCAGGTATAGCTGGCACGCAAATTGAGCAGCCCGTAACCCGGAGTTTGAAGTTCGCGATGAATATCAGACACGCGATCCTTGGCTGCGACCAGCACCCATTCGGCCTTGTTGTCCCAGCCTCCAGCGTGTTGCGTCAGTGTGAACCGGGCATTGAGCGGCAGCGTGTTGTACAGATCATCCCCGGTATCCATGTTTTTACCGTCCGTGTAATTGAGCACACCCTGCACCCCCCAGCCACCCCACGCAGTGTGGCCCAACGATGCATGGCCGGACACGTCCACCCCGTACAAGCGCGCATCCTGGTTGGCGTATTGCAACACGTTGAACTGCCCCGGCACGAAGGCAACCGCTGCCGGCGGAGTCGCCTGATCGCCGCGCACCGCATCAATGTAATCGTTCACCCGGGTATAGAACGGTGTCGCCTTGAGCTGCCAGCCAAGATCGGAAGCATGCCAGTCGAGCGTGACGGACACAGTGTGCGCCTGCTCCGGTTTGAGGTCCGGATTGCCGAAGTAGCCATTGCCATCCCCCTTCAGATTGTTCATCACCGCCGCCATCGACCAGGTTGACCAGGTGTAGCGCTCGTACACATTCGGCGACCGGACTTTGCGCGCCGCGCCGAGTTCAACATCCAGTTCGGCGCTGGCGGCATAGCGCGCCAGCGCGGTCAGATCGATATTGTTGTCGGTCTGCTTGTGCGTGCGCGCATTGAACGCTGCCGCATCGCGCTGCTGGTTGGAACCATTCATGTTGGTGGTTGGGTTATAACCGCTGGCGGCGCCCGCATTCATATTGACCTGCTCGTAACGCGAACCGAACAAAGCCATCCATTGCGAATCCGGCCTGGTTTCCCATTCTGCGTACAGCGCCTTGCGATCGCGCTTGCCATCCTGAATGTTGTAGAAGGTGCCCGGCCACATCATGCCGCCGGTGGCGGGCCAGTAGTCGTCCATGCGATAGCGTTGCAATTCCATCCCGGCCCGCAACAGATCATGCGCGAACAGCGGCAATTCCGCCTTGAGGCTGGCACCCGTGGTTTTGCCATCGGTATTCATCTGCATCCCGGCCGCACAAGTCGGCCCCAGCGGGGTGCACGGCAATCCCGCACCCGAAGCCGTGCCGTACCAGAAGCGTTTATCCTCACCAAAGTTCATGCGATGCTTGACGTCCTCGTGATAGATCCGGGTTTCCAGCACGCCCCAATCCAGGGTTCCCCGATAGCGCACGTTGGCCCGTTTTTCGGTATTACCGAGCAGATCCATGCGTTGATTGGGGTAGTTCTGGAACGGCATATCCTGATAGCCAACTTTCCCTTCAAACAAGTGCGCGGCATTTTTGTAGGCCATCCCCAGCGTGTGATTTTGCGACTCGTAGGCGGTCGAACCCACTCGATCCAGCGCCAGGGTGTGACCGGGACGACCCGTCGCCGTGCTGCTCTTGAAATTGCCGCCCGCACGGTAATTGTCAGCCTTGCTGTAAGCGCCGCTGTAGTTGATGTTGAACTGTTCGGTAGCATAGGTCGCCGCAACATTGCCGCCGCGCGCCTGATTGTTGCTGCGATAAAACGCGCCGACTTCACCCGTGCTGATATTTTTTTGCCCGGGCGCTGCAAATTCCGGCAGCGGCGTGTTCGCGACAATGGTGCCGGCAATACTGTCGCCTCCCGTGCTCACCGGTGAAACCCCGGCGTACACCTCCAGCGCCGCAAGCTGACTGGGCGCCACATAGGACAACGGCGGATTCATATGGTTGGGACAGGATGAGATCAAGTCCATGCCATCCAGTTTGGTGCGGATACGATCATCCGCCAAGCCGCGGATGGCGGGCAGGCTGGACACCCCGCCAGCCTGATACAGACTGACTCCAGGCACATCGCGCAACAGACTGGCGCTGTCGCTGGTAGCGGGACGCAGTGCGCGCAACGCGGACATATCAACCGCGTTTTCAGGCTTTGCTTTGGGTGCGGTCACCACCACTTCGTCCAGTACGCCGTCCGCCGCCAGCAGCGGATTCGCCAGGGCCAGCGCGACGCTCGCCGCGATCAGCTTCAACTTCATTTTCATTTTCTCCGGTTGGTCAAAATTCAAGCGCCGGAGATTGTATGAATTTATGCGCCGCCGACCCTGCGGCATTTTGTCGCATCCCAGTAACGGCGGGCTTCCGGTAGAATCCGCGCCATGCATATTTCGCTGCTTTCCACCCAGACCGGACACTCGCACCTGCGCCGGCTTTTCATGTTGCGCAACTGGGCCATCCTCGCGCAACTGGCGACATTGCTCCTGGCGCACCGCTTCCTCAGCCCCGATTTCGAATGGTCGCCGATGATCGGCACGGTGGTGTTTTTGCTGCTGGCGAATCTGGTGACGCGGTGGCGTTTGTCGCTCGACTATCCGGTCAGCCAACCGGAACTGTTCTTCCAGCTGGCGCTGGATGTGAATGCGCTCACCGTGCTGCTGTATTTCGGCGGCGGCTCGACCAATCCTTTTGTCTCCCTCTATCTGCTGCCGCTGGTGCTGGCGGCCGCCATCCTGCCGCGCCGTTACACCTGGGGCATGGCGGCACTGACCGTGGCCTGCTACAGCCTGCTGATGGTGTGGTATGTGCCGTTGCCGACGGGCGATGCCCATGCGCAGCACGGCCTCCGGCAACCGCTGACGCAGATCGCGCCCGACCTGCATGCCGGTCATGACGACCCGGATTTCTGCCGCGCCGAGTCCGCCCCCGTCGCCGCTGCGCCCGCCGCCTCGCCGCTGGACGATGCCTTCAATACCCACGTGCTCGGCATGTGGCTGGGTTTTGTCATCAGCGCGGCGGTGATCGCCTATTTCGCGACGGCAATGGCGACGGCCGTGCGCCAGCGCGATGCCCAACTCAACCGCGTGCGCGAGGAGACCCTGCGCAACGAACGCATCGTCGCGCTCGGCACGCTGGCCGCGAGCGCCGCGCATGAACTGGGCACGCCGCTCTCGACCATGGCCGTCGTCGTCGGCGAGATGCGCGACGAATGCGAGAACCCCGGACAGAAGGAAAATCTGAACCTGCTCGACGATCAGGTGAAGAACTGCAAGCGTATCCTCGACACGCTGATCCGCCACGCGCAGGAGACGCCCGACGCAGTGGACGTGGTGACCTTTTTGCACGGCGTGCTGGACGAATGGCAGTTGCTGCGCCCCGCCGTGCATTACCGCTATGAAGTCGAAGGCGCACAACCCGCGCCGCGCATCAGCGCCGATCCCGCCCTGCGCGCCGCCTTGCTGAACCTGCTCAACAACGCCGCCGATGCCGCGCCGGACGAGATGGAGGTGAAATTGCGCTGGGACGATGCGCGCACCGTGCTGGAGATCCGCGACCACGGCCCGGGACTTACGCAGGAAGCGGCGGAACGTGCCGGTGCCGCGTTCTTCACCACCAAGGAAGGAGGCCGCGGACTCGGCCTGTTCCTCGCCAACGCCACACTGGAACGGCTGGGCGGCAGCGTGCAACTGTCCAACCGCGAAGGCGGCGGCGCGACCACCGAAGTGATCCTGCCCCGCATCAGGATGAACGCATGAGCGACCTGCCTAACCTGTTGCTGGTCGATGACGACGACACCTTCCGCGGCGTGCTGAAACGCGCGCTGGAGAAGCGCGGTTATGCGGTCAGCGATGCGGACAGCGTGGAAACCGCCTTGCCGCTGGTCGAGGCCAACCCGCCCGAATTCGCGGTGATCGACCTCAAGATGAACGGCGCTTCAGGACTGGTGCTGGTGCAGCGTCTGCACGAGCTCGACCCCAACACGCGCATCGTCATGCTCACCGGTTACGCCAGCATCGCCACCGCCGTGGAAGCGATCAAGCTGGGCGCCACGCAATACCTTTCCAAACCCGCCAACGCCGCCGAGATCGTCGCCGCCTTCGGCCACCACGCCAGTTCCGACACCGCGTTCGACGCGCACCCCGCCACCATCGATCGTCTTGAATGGGAGCACATCAACCGCGTGCTGCAGGAACAGCACGGCAACATCTCCGCCACCGCGCGCCTGCTCAACCTGCACCGCCGCACCTTGCAGCGCAAGCTGGCAAAACGGCACGTGGTGGATTGAACGGCGCGCCGGGGCATCGGCGCGATCAGAGCGAGCTGACGAACTGTATCGCCTGTTCCGCCTGTTCGACCGCTTGCAGGGTGATGTCTTCGGCCTGCTCCGGATCGATGCCCAGCGCAGCCCACGCTTCGTCGGTGACGCGATCGCGGACGAATTCGCGCAGCCCCGCGAAGGGGATCAGTTGTTCGGTGACAGCGATGATGCGTGCCAGCGGCAGTCCCGCCGCCCCGGGCGCATCCGGGGTGTGGTGATAACGGATCGCCGCGACCAGCTCTTCCGGCAGGTTCCAGTGTTTGGCCAGCTCGGCGCCCAGCTCGTCATGCGTCACTTCCAGCAACTCGCGTTCGATCTCGATGGAAGGGCGACCCGGTTCGATGGCGATGCGCGTATGCAGGTCATCGCTGCGTTGCACGTCCAGATGCGCCAGCGCCAGATAGCCGATGTCGTGCAACATGCCGGCGAGGAAAATGAGATCGTCCTGCGGGCGCGATTTGAACGGCATGGCGCGCACCACCGGCAACATGGCGAACGCGACGCACAAGTTGTGCAACCACATTTCCTGCGCATCGAAGCGTCCGATGGGTTTGCTCATCAGGGACATCACGGCGATACCGGTCGCTACCGACTTGACCCGGTTCAGGCCAAGCAGCAGGGCGGCATCCTTGACCGAGCATACCTTGCGTGAAACGCCCAGTAGCGGCGAGTTCGACAGGCCGATGAGCTTGGCCGAAATGAGCGGATCCTGCGAGATCAACAACAGCATCTGCCGCTCCCCCTGCTCGCTATCGAGATCGAGGGTCATCAGTTTCTGGGCGATGGCCGGCATGGCCGGAAGATCATCCAGGTGGCGGATGCCCTGGCGCAGATCGACAGACCGGTTCATTCCCTGGGTGAAATCCAGCGTACGTGCGTTATCAGCTGTCATGGGGGATGAGGATACGTGCAGAAGGCCAGCACCTCAAGTTTGTTGGCCGGATTGGCGGGCATCGGCGCTGCCATGGCACGGTATAATCCGCGCCACACTCTGACATGACCGATATGCGATTCCCTTTCTTTCTGCTGTGTCTGCTGTCCGGCTGGTTCAATACGGCCCATGCGCTCCCCGCCGCCCCCGCGCTGGGGGCGAAACATTACGCGCTGTACGACGCGGGCAGCGGCCAGATGCTGGTGTCCGAAGCGGCGCATGAACATATCGCCCCGGGTTCGCTGACCAAACTGATGACGGCTTATGTGGTGTTCGGCGCGTTGCGCGACGGCGAGATCACCCTGCGCCAGCACGTCACGCCCACGCAATACGCCTTGCGCCCGCAGCACAAGGAGCCGCGCATGTTTCTCCAGTCCGGCCAGGATGTCTCGGTGGACGACCTGCTGCACGGCCTGATCGTGCAGTCGGCCAACGATGCGGCGCGCGTGCTGGCGGAAGCCGTCGCCCATCACGAACTCGCCTTCGTTGACCGCATGAATGCCACGGCACAACGGCTGGGGCTGAGCGACAGCCATTTTGCCAATGCCAGCGGCGTCGATGAGACGGGACAGTACAGCAGCGCGCACGATCTCGTCCTGCTCGCCGCCGCCCTGCTGCGCGACTTCCCCGACTTCATTCCGCGCTACGCCCAGCGCCAGTACACCTACAACGGCATCGAGCAATACAGCCACAACCGCCTGCTGTGGCTGGACCCAAATGTGGACGGCCTGCAGACCGCCCAGGTTGACGGACTGGGCTTCTCCAGCGCCAGCAGCGCCCGGCGCGGCCAGCGCCGCTTGCTCGCGGTGGTCATCGGCGCCGCAACCGCCAGCCTGCGCGACAGCGACAGCCAGCGCCTGCTGAACCACGGCTTCCGCGAATACGAGGCGGTCCTGCTCTACCGCGAACGGCAGCCGGTGCAAACCGTGCGGGTGTGGAAAGGCACGGAAGACCGGCTCGACATCGGTTTTGCCGCCGACCTCTATGTAACGGTTCCCGCCGGCACACGCGAGCGCCTGCGGGCCCGGCTGGAAACCGCGGTGCCGCTGGTCGCCCCCATCAATCGCGAACAACCGGTCGGCATCCTGCATCTGCTGCTGGACGGGGAGCCCCTGCTCGACGCGCCGGTGATCGCATTGCAGCGCGTGCCGCTGGCGAACGTGTTCGCGCGCGGAGTGGATGCAATACGCTTGCTGTTCAATTAAAAGGAGATGGGATGGACGCCTCCCTCCCCACGGGGAGCGAGGTAAGTAAGTAAGAATGAGGTAGCCCCTCGCGGACCTGACGGCATCTAGGTGCCAAGGTGGAGATAA
>NZ_BAAFRY010000036.1:0-10777 GCF_045866295.1 Ferrigenium sp. UT5 | reverse complement strand
CAGCCATCGCTTCTTCTCCTTCGGTTGTTGATCGTCTCGTTAACGTTAATTTACCGAATCGAAGCGGTGGCTGCCCACCAAATTATTTACAGCAGTTTAAGGACTCAATCCAAACTGGAGGAGGAAATCAAAACCGCCATGCCGGAGATTCGCAGCAAACTGCTGTTGCTGTTGTCGAGCAAGAAACCCTCCGAACTGGTCAGCGTGGCCGGCAAGCAGCAACTGGTGCAACAGGTGATCGGCGAAGTGAATGCGGTTCTGGGCGTCGCCCCCGCCCCGGCGGCAGCCGTTGCAGAACACGATGCCGAACATGCTGCACCGGCCGTTGCCAACCCGGCCGGCATCACCGACGTGCTGTTCACCGACTTCATCATCCAGTAGCGATCGAGAACTTGCCATGAGCGAATTCCTGTCCCAGGACGAAGTGGACTCCCTGCTGCGGGGCGTCACCGGCGAGGCCGATGAGGTCAAGGACGAGAATGCCGACCAGGGGGTGCGTCCCTACAACATGGCGACGCAGGAGCGCATCGTGCGCGGGCGCATGCCCACGATGGAGATCATCAACGAGCGCTTCGCCCGCCTGTTCCGCATCGCGCTGTACAACTTCATCCACCGCAGCTCGGAGGTTTCAGTCGGTCCGGTGAAGGTCATGAAGTTCTCCGAATTCATCCGCAACCTGCCGGTGCCCGCCAACCTCAACATGGTCCAGGTCAAGCCGCTGCGCGGCAACGCGCTGTTCATCTTCGACCCCAATCTGGTGTTTATGGTGGTGGACAGTCTGTTCGGCGGCGACGGCCGTTTTCATACCCGCGTCGAGGGACGCGAATTCACCCAGACCGAACACCGGATCATCCAGAAGATGCTGGAGGTGGTGTTCGAGACCTATGCCAAGTCATGGGAAGCAGTGCAGAAACTCGAATTCGAATTCCAGCGCTCTGAAGTCAACCCGCAATTCGCCAACATCGCCACGCCGAACGAAGTGGTCGTGGTGACCACCTTCGAGGTGGAGTTCACCGGCGTCGGCGGCTCCATCCATATCTGCATGCCCTACGCGATGCTCGAACCCCTGCGCGAATTGCTCTACAGCACCATGCAGGGCGACCACGTGATCGCCGACAAGCGCTGGCTGCACATGCTGTCCAAACAGATCCAGTCGGCCGAGATTGAACTGACCGCCGTGCTCGGTCACGCGGCGACCACGGTGGAGCACGTGCTGCGCATGAAGACAGACGACGTCATCCCGCTCGAAGTGGCGGAGAACATCAGCGTGATGGTCGATAACGTGCCGGTGCTGGAGTGCAAGTATGGCGTTTCCAACACGCATTACGCGCTGAAAGTGGAAAAGGTGCTGGCATCCGAAACCGGCGAACCACTCAATGGAGGAAGAAATGGCTGAAGAAACGACCGCACCGGAAGCAATCACTGCAGACGACTGGGGCGCGGCGATGGCAGAGCAGACCGCGGCCGAACCGGCGGCAGCCCAGCCGCACGTGTTTGAACAGTTTGCCGGCGAAGGCGGCGCCACCGCACACAACGACCTGGACATGATCCTCGACATTCCGGTCCAGCTCACAGTGGAACTGGGGCGCACCAAGATGCCGATCAAGAACCTGCTGCAACTGGCGCAGGGCTCGGTGGTGGAGCTGGCCGGGATGGCGGGCGAACCGCTGGACGTGCTGATCAACGGCTTCCTCATCGCGCAGGGTGAAGTGGTGGTGGTGAACGACAAATTGGGCATCCGCCTGACCGACATCATTACCCCGTCGGAACGCCTGCGCCGCATCAACCGGTAACCGGTCAGCCCTCATGCACATCCGCCTGTTTTCTGCCCAAAAGAGCGCGGCAAAACCAGCCGCGCACTTTTCCCCCACCTCAATCCCACCCCGCTTGCGGGAGGGGATGCAATCGATTCGCCGCGCGATTTTTATGTTCCCTGCTGCGGCAATCTTCTCCCCCCTCGCGCTGGCAGCGGAAACGGCACGCGCCGCCTACGTGCCGCCGCCGACCCCGGTTTCTTCCGGCAGCGTGGTGCAGGTGATCGTCAGCCTGCTGCTGGTGCTGGCCGCGGTGATGGCGGTGGCATGGGTGCTCAAACGCATCAATCTGCCGCGCCCAGGGGCTGGCAACGTATTGCGCGTCATCAGCGGCGTCGCGGTCGGACAACGCGAACGCGTCGTCCTGCTCGAGGTGAACGATACCTGGCTGGTGGTCGGCGTCGCGCCGGGGCAAGTGCGAACCCTGCATACGCTGCCCAAAGGCATGCTGCCGGCGGACGGCACGCCCGCCGCCGAAGCAAAATCTTTCCGCAGCTTTCTGCAACAGATGCGGGAGAAGCGCAATGCGTAGCGCAATGCACATGAACCCGGAAGCGTCCCGGCCACGAATAAACGCTGCTGTGTATTATGCATGGTTCAAGCGGTTTTCATCCGTGGTTATCCGTGCTCATCCGTGGCTGATTGTTTTGTCTCTGTTTGCGCTCTCCATACCCGCGCAAGCCGCCGAAAGCGGGCTGCTCGCGCTGACCAGCACACCGGCCGCCGGGGGCGGCCAGACTTACACCTTCAGTCTGCAAACCCTGATCCTCATCTCGGCGCTGACCTTCCTGCCGGCCATCCTGCTGATGATGACCGGTTTCACCCGCATCATCATCGTGCTCTCGCTGTTGCGCTCGGCAATCGGCACACCCTCCTCTCCGCCCAACCAGGTGCTGGTCGGATTGGCGCTGTTCCTCACCTTCTTTGTGATGGCGCCGGTATTCGACAAGATCTACAGCGATGCCTGGCTGCCCTATAGCGAAAACAAAATCTCGCTACAGCAGGCCTACGACAAGGGCAGCGCGCCGCTCAAGACCTTCATGTTGCGCCAGACCCGTGAACCCGACCTCGAACTGTTCGTGCGCATCAGCAACAGCGAAGCCTTGCAGAGCCCGGAAGAAGTGCCGCTGCCTATTCTGGTCCCGGCATATGTCACCAGCGAACTCAAAACGGCCTTCCAGATCGGCTTCGTGATCTTCATCCCGTTCCTCATCATCGATATGGTGGTGGCCAGCGTGCTGATGTCGATGGGGATGATGATGGTGTCGCCCGCCCTCATCTCGCTGCCGTTCAAGATCATGCTGTTCGTGCTGGCCGATGGCTGGCACCTGCTGATCGGCTCGCTGGTGCAGAGTTTCTATACCTAAGAATTCAAGGAGGCGATATGACCCCGGAAACCGTGATGACCATCGGCCAGCAGGCGGTCGAACTGACCTTGCTGGTCGCCGCCCCGATGCTGCTGACCGCGCTGGTCATCGGTCTTGCGGTCAGCGTGTTCCAGGCGGCGACCCAGATCAACGAGATGACGCTGTCCTTCATCCCGAAACTGTTCGGCATCTTCATCGCGCTGCTGTTCGCCGGACACTGGATGGTTGGCCTCCTGCTCGATTACATGACCCGTCTGTACGGCAGCATCCCTTTCCTGGTGGGGTAAGGGCATGATCAGTTTCACCAGCACCCAACTCACGGCCTGGCTGGCCACGCTGATCTATCCGCTGGCGCGCATCCTGGCGCTGATCGCCAGTTCGCCTTTGCTCGGGAACCGGCAAGTTCCGGCGCGGGTCAAGATCGGCCTGGCGTTCGTGTTGACGCTCGTCATCGCGCCGACACTCCCTGCCGCCCCGCTGCCCGACCCGGCCTCGGCACGGGGATTGTTCGTGCTGGGCCAACAGATCGTGGCGGGTCTGATGATGGGATTTTCCATCCGTCTGATCTTTTCGGCGATCGAGATGGCGGGCGATATCGCCGGGATGCAGATGGGCCTGGGATTCGCCAATTTCTTCGACCCGACCAATGCCACATTCACCCCGATCATCGCGCAATTCCTCGGCATCCTGGTGGCGCTTTCATTCGTGGCGCTGGACTTGCACCTGACTATGCTGGCGGCATTGGCGGACAGCTTCCAGGCTTTCCCGATCGGCGATTCGCCGCTGGCCGCGGGCGCTTTCCTCACGGTGGCGGAATGGGGAGGCAGCCTGTTTGCCTTTGCCCTGCAACTGTCACTCCCCCTGATCGCCGCCTTGCTTGCCACCAATCTGGCGCTGGGTATCCTCACCCGCAGCGCGCCCCAACTGAACATCTTTGCGGTCGGTTTCCCAATCACGCTGGCGGTCGGTTTTGGCGCACTGGCACTGGTGGTTCCGTACATTGCCCCCTTGCTGAATCACGCTTTCCAGCAGGCGCTCGAAACCGTGGGGCGCTTCATGCTGCAGCTGGGTGGTTTTTAGCAGGATGGAAACCTGGAATTTTGATTTGAGTTCGATCAAAAGCGCGCACACAACACACCTTACAATCGATCACCCAATCCAATCCAAACAACACGACACCAACGTTCGGACTTATGTCCGAATTAAAAAGCAACGCGCTGAATTTAGGAGCCAGTGTAGTGTTGCACGCTATCTGGAACTTATGCCAAGGTGCGGGAAGCCCTTGTGGGTCGGGTTTTAACCCGACATGTCGGACTGAAGTCCGACCCACAAAGGTTTGCAATAAGTATCGTTAAGAGTGCAGCACTACACTAGCCGTACAGCCGTCTGCCGCGAATCCGTGCGCGATGGGCGGCGCGCTCCTCGCTCTCGGTCAACGGGCGCGGCGCCTTGTCGGCGAAGGGGTTCTTGCCGGATTTGAATTCGATTCGCAACGGCGTGCCTTGCAGCTTGAACGCGTCGCTGAAACACTTCTCCAGATAGCGCTGGTAGCTGGCTGGCACCTTGTCGAGCGCACTGCCGTGCACGATGATCAGCGGCGGATTGCTGCCGCCCTGGTGGGCATAGCGCATCTTGGGGCGGAAGATGCCGCCGCGCGGCGGCGCCTGTTTCTCGACGGCTGCCAGCAGGACACGGGTCAGCTGCGGCGTGGGCAGCTTGGCCATCGCCGCCGCATAGGCCTGGTTCACCGATTTCAGCAGCGCGTCAACCCCGGTGCCGTTCAGCGCCGAGATGAAATGATGCTTGGCAAAACTCAAAAAATGCAGCTTGCGCTCGATATCGCGCTTCGCGGTATCGCGCTTGTATTCGTCCAGCCCGTCCCATTTGTTCACCGCCAGCACCAGGGCGCGGCCGGCCTGCAGCACGAAGTCCGCAAGGTGGGCATCCTGTTCGGTGATCTGGTCGCGCGCATCGACCACCAGCACCACTACGTTCGCATCCTCAATGGCTTGCAGGGTCTTGACCACGGAAAACTTCTCGATCGCCTCGTCGATCTTGCCGCGGCGGCGCACGCCGGCGGTGTCGATGATGGTGTAGTGCCGCTCCCCCCGCTCGAAATCGATGTAGATGGAATCGCGCGTGGTGCCGGGCTGGTCGAAGGCGATGACACGCTCTTCGCCGAGGATGGCGTTGACCAGCGTGGATTTGCCGACGTTGGGGCGGCCGACGATGGCCAGTTTGGGATGATCGGTTTTCGCTTCCTCGCCAAACTCGGCGGCAGGCAGTTCATCCAGCGCCAGCTCGATCATCTCGGCGACGTTTTCGCCGTGCGCCGAAGAAATGGGGAGCGGTTCGCCCAGACCCAGCTCGTGGAATTCTGCGGTCACCCGCGCGCGCTGCATCCCTTCTGCCTTGTTCACCAGCAGCAACAGCGGGCGCCCGCTCTTGCGCAACTGCGTCGCGATGATGCGGTCGTGCGGCGTCAGGCCATCGCGCCCGTCCACGATGAACAACACCAGGTCGGCTTCATCCACCGCCTGCCGCGTCTGTTTCGCCATTTCATGCAGGATGCCTTCCCGGACAACCGGCTCCAGGCCGCCGGTATCCACCACCAGAAAAGGACGCTCGCCGACCCGGCCGCGCCCGTAATGGCGGTCGCGGGTCAACCCCGGCTGGTCGGCCACCAACGCATCGCGGCTGCGCGTGAGGCGGTTGAACAGCGTGGATTTGCCCACGTTGGGACGACCGACCAGAACGAGTGTGGGCAACATCAGCGGCTGACCCTGACTGAAAGCAGCTGACCGTCACGGGTCTGCACCAGGGCGCCGTCGCCGAGCAGGCTCGGCGCAGCCAGAATGGCACTGCCGTCGGTCTTGCGGCGCGCCGCAAGACTGCCATCGTCGGCGCTGAACAAATGCAGGTAACCCTCGAAATCCCCGGCCAGCAGGTAGCTGTCAAAAGGATAGGGTGCAGTGACGCCGCGCCGGGCCAGTTGCCCGTTTTTCCACAGCGTGGCACCGGTACTTTTATCCAGCGCGTACAGCGTGCCATCGGCATCGGTCAGATACAGGTTTGCGCCAAACAGGGCCAACCCCTTGTCGCTGGAAAAATCGCGCGTCCACAGCGGATTGCCACGGATCGCATCGAAACAGACCAGCCGTCCCTGGAAGGCGACAGCGCACAGTTGCGCATCGTCCACCACCGGCAGGCTGGTAATGTCGCTGATGCGCTCGAGCTCGGTATTGCCGCGCGGCTGCGACACGGCGGCTTCCCAGATCACCACGCCCTTGGTGAGGCCGATCGCCGCCACCCTGCCCGCCGCGAACCCCGCATAGACCATGCCGTTGCGAATGACGACGCCGGCATGATTGCGCACGATCAGCGCCGGCGTGGCGCGCTCGTACAGCCACAGGCGTTCCCCGGTCAGCGCATTCAGACCGGCAATACGACCGTTGCCGGAGCGCACCACGACGACCCCCGCCGAGACTTGCGGCGCGCTCAACACTTCGCTGGACACTTTCGCCTGCCAGCGCAGTTTCCCGCCCGCCTCATCGAAGGCGGCCACTTCACCCTTGTCGCCGCCCACCAGCACCAGCCCCTCGCCCGCACCGACGCCGCCGGAAACGGTAAATCCGGGCTCGCTGCGCCACACCTGCTTGCCGCTATCGCGCTCGAAGCGATACAGATACCGGGCGCTGGCGGCAAACACGGCTTCGCGCGTTACTCCGGGAGTCAGGACGTTGAATCCGGCATCGCCGACACTCTGTTGCCAGCGCACCTCGAGGCGCGCCGTCGGCTCGAACTTGAGCAATTCCGCCGGCTTGAGTGCAGCTTTCCCACTGCCGCACCCATTCAGCAACAGCAGCGCGGCAAGGCCGCAGAAACGGAAAAAATTCATTGTGTGCTACCCAGCCCGTCCAGCTTGAGCTGGAGCAGATTGCGATACGCACTTTGCGCACCGGTCTTGTCCAGCGCCAAATGATAGGCGGCGCGCGCCTCCGCTTTCCTGCCCATCGCCAGCAGGACATCGCCCTTGAGGTCGGCATACAGCCCCTCGAAAGAGGCAGGATGCTTGCTGTCGAGTTGCTGCAATGCGGCGTCGTACTGCCGCTCGTCCAGCAGAATGCTGGCCAGCTTCAGCCGCGCGGCATGTTGCAGGGCGGCCTCGTCTGCATGCTCGATCACCCACTGCAATTGTCCCTTCGCCCGCGCCAGGTCGCGCGCCTGCAAACTGGCCTGCGCGGCCAGCAACTGGGCGCGCGGGGCATAGGCACTGCCGCCATAACGGCTCGCCAGCGCAGCCGCCGCATCGCCGATGCGCTGGGCATCGCGGCTTTCGGCCTGCTGCAGCACTTCGCCGTACAGCTTGGCCGCCTCCGCCGCCTGGCTCGCCTGGTGGTTGCGCCAGAACTGATTGCCGGCAAAGGCAAGCGCGCCCACCAACACCAGACCGATCACCCAGTTGCCGTTTTCCTTCCACCAGGCCTTGAAGGCATCGACCTGTTCCTGCTCATGCAAATCCAATTCCGACATTTCAGTTTCCCTTACTTGATCAATTCACCAATCCGTTGCGGCAATTCCGCCACCGCCACGCGCTGCTGTTCGCCGCCCCCGCGCAATGGCTTGAGCGTCGCCGTGTGCGCCACGGCCTCATCGTCGCCGATGATGACGGCACAGGCCGCACCGCTGCCATCCGCCTTTTTCATCTGCGCCTTGAAACTGCCGCCGCCGCAATGCAGCGCCACCTTCAAGCCGGCATCGCGCAATGTTTCCGCCACCCCGCTGGCCAGCGCATCCGCCGCCTCACCCTGATGCACCAGATACACGTGCAGCGCCGCCGCCGGCGGCGACATGCCGTCGTCCTGCAGCAGCGCCAGCAAGCGCTCGATCCCCATCGCAAAGCCGCAGGCCGGCGCCGGCTTCCCGCCGATCTGCCCGATCAGGCCGTCGAAACGCCCGCCGGCGCAGATCGTACCCTGCGCACCGAGACGCGTGGTCACCCACTCGAACACCGTGCGGTTGTAATAATCCAGCCCGCGCACCAGGCGCGGGTTGATCTCGAAGGCGATGCCGTGCCGTTGCAAGATCGACTGCACCGCCTCGAAATGGCGGATTGCGTCGCCTTCCAGCTCGTTCATCAGTTGCGGCGCAGTGTTCACCAGTTCCTGCATCGCCGGATTCTTGCTGTCCAGGATGCGCAGCGGATTGCTGTACAGGCGACGCTGGGCGTCGGCATCCAGAACGTCCTTGTGCTGTTCAAAATAGGCGATCAGTTTTTCCCGATGGCGCTGGCGCGATGCCGCATCGCCCAGACTGTTCAGTTGCAGCCCCACATCACGAATGCCCAGTCTCTTCCACAGGCGCGCGCACATCACGATCTGCTCGGCATCGATGTCCGGGCCGGCGAAGCCCAGTGCCTCCACCCCGATCTGATGGAACTGGCGGTAACGCCCCTTCTGCGGGCGCTCGTGGCGGAACATCGGCCCCGCATACCACAGCCGCTGCGGCGCGTTGTACAGCAGATTGTGCTGCAAGGCGGCACGCACGCAGGACGCCGTCCCTTCCGGGCGCAGGGTGAGCTGGTCGCCGTTGAGACTGTCCTCGAAGCTGTACATCTCCTTCTCGACGATATCGGTCACCTCGCCGATGGCGCGTTTGAACAGGGCGGTCTGTTCCAGCAGCGGCATGCGGATATTGCGGTAACCGTAGCCTTCCAGCCAGTCGCGCACCACCTCCTCGAACCACAGCCAAAGTCCCGCCTCGTCTGGCAGGATGTCATTCATGCCGCGCACGGCTTGCATAGGGGAATTGCTCATTGAATAGGGATGTTACCGGCGCAGGGGTCGCAATGCGCCTGGGAGATTTATCGAGGGCGCGATGGTAGCAGGAAAGACCCCGGCGAACCAGTGGTGGCCTTATCCAGTGGCAACCTTGTCAAAGTTTGCAGTCAGTTGTGTTGCACAATCATGCTGCAGGTTTGGATAGGGGTTTCAAGCACGACAGGACGCAATGCAGTGACACCCCGCCAACAACTACTGAATGGAGTGACACGAACACTCTGGTGGCTGCGCAAAAGAAAAAGCCCGCGCAAAGCGCAGGCTTAAGATTCACAATTGGTGGGCGGTACTGGGTTCGAACCAGTGACCCCTGCCGTGTGAAGGCGCATCTGAATTCGCTTGGAAGCCTAATCAAATAGCGGTTCTCACTGTAGGTCGGAGAATTAATGTGCAAATCTGTGCAAATTACAAGTTCTGATGCAATATGGCTTCTTTCAGGGCAATTGCTCGCTGCAGACATTCATCATAGGATAATCTGAAGTCGATCTTCTCAATCTCATCGAACACCGGCAGCATGAATGCACTTCGTGCCGAGCACTGTTCTGTGAATACCTTGATGTTCTTCATAAAAACATCACTATTAGCAAGGATTTTATCGTAGTGATGCTCGATAACTACGGCAAGGTCGAGCAGATCACGTGGAGTCGCACGGTCGCCGCGATACCAAATCTTTTTGGCAACAATCTCGACTGCAGTTTCCAGCAGGATGTTTCGGCCGAGCACCTCATGCGTCTCGAATGGATTTGCTGTCAACGGTAAGGCTGCGACGAAGTCGATCTCGCCCTCTGGCAGAAAAAGCTTCACGAATTCGCTAGTGTCCCTGTAGTCTGCGGTAACTGCCTCTCCCCTCCCACCCAACCTGGGATTGACATAGCCGAGGAGTTGCGGGTCCGGGATAAAGATATCGATGTCTTTGCTTCGACGGTGGGCGTAGTAGAACATCAGCACCGTGCCACCACCTAGGCTCCAGCGCGGTAAGGTGATTCCATCGGACGCGATAGCATCGATGAGATCGTAGGCCTTTTCCAGAAGAATTCTCCACGGCCCCTCCGGAAAGTGCAGATGGGGCTTATCCAATGTGACTCCAAAAGGGGTTCAGGGATTTAATCTCGGCTGCTACCTTGGCCAGATTCTTCCAGACCTGTTTGGGAGTGACTTTCTTCTTAGCAGCGACCTGTTTGACGGTACTGGTCACCAGCGAGACGGGCGTCTCGTCGATCAGGTGCAGTACTTGTCCTTCCAACCCCGCCGGAATCAAACCGCTGAGCATGAATTTTTCCAAGTCAGCTTCTGACATGACATTCTTGTAACTCGTATTGACGTTACCTAGGGTCATCTTGATGAAGTTCACTTTTGCCCCCGATGCAAACAGTGAGATTCCCACGTTTTCCGCAATCTCGGACAGCTTGACGGCGCCGATATCTCCGCCCTTGCCGTGCTCTAGGTTGACTAGTGTCACCCTAGAGACGTGCGATAGCTTGGCCAGCGTCTCCTGGGTCAGCCCGCAAGACACTCGCTCCCTTTTAATGATTGCGCCTATCGTTAAGATGTCCATGTCTTGAGTATAGCACCAGCTCCAATAATGTAAAGTTTGCTTTACATAATAACCTTGGGGCACCAAGGCCCTATCTCTACGATCGGAGCATGTAGCTAGGTTCTTGTGGAACAGTTCGATCTTGTCGGCTCCGTCGCCAATGTTGATCGTGGTGCGCGGACGGGTCAGCCCGTCTTCGCACTTCTTGGTACGCGTCCAGCCCGC
>NZ_BAAFRY010000035.1:0-11074 GCF_045866295.1 Ferrigenium sp. UT5 | reverse complement strand
CCATGGTGCTTCTCCTTCGGGGTTGTGGTTAGAATAACCCTCAAGGATTTTTACTTGCAAACCCGTTCGCCAGGCCGGGTTCGGAATTTACAGAAACAATGTTGCACTAACACACGGCCCGGCAACACGCGCTGTTCAGTGCCGAGGCCGCAGGACTGGCTGCCCTCGCGGCGACCCGCACTATGCGCGTGCCGCAGGTCATCGCGCACGGCGTGGCCGACGACCATAGCTATCTGTTGCTGGAATATCTGGCATTGAATTCGCGCGGCGACGCCGGCGCTCTTGGCGAGAAACTTGCCGCCCTGCATCGCAACACAGCGGATCGTTTCGGCTTCGCGCAGGACAACTTCATCGGCAGCACCCCGCAACCGAATGGCTGGACAGACGACTGGACCACGTTCTGGCGCGAGCAGCGCCTGGGGTTCCAGCTGCGCCTCGCCGCGCAGAATGGTTATGGCGGAACCCTGCAAAGCGCGGGAGAAAAGTTGCTGCAACGATTGCCCGCTTTCTTCGCGGGCTACACGCCGCAACCCGCGCTGCTGCACGGTGACCTGTGGGGCGGCAACCACGCTTTTCTCGCCGACGGCACCCCGGTGATTTTTGATCCCGCCGCGTATTACGGCGACCGCGAATGCGATCTCGCGATGACCGAATTATTCGGCGGTTACCCGGCCGAATATTACGCGGCCTATCAGGCGGTCTGGCCGCTGGATGCGGGCTACGCCATACGGCGCGACCTGTACAACCTGTATCACCTCCTCAACCATGCCAACCTGTTCGGCGGAGAGGGCGGCGACAGGTTACGGGTGACCGGATATGCAAAACAGGCCGAACAAATGATTGCCCGACTGCTTGCCCAAACTTGAACGTGTTCCCCCGTGCTGCCGCCACTCAATCCGCCGCGAAGCGGTAGCGATTCTTGCCGTTGCGCTTGGCTTGATACATCGCATCATCCGCCCGCCGCAACAGTTCTTCTGCCTGTTCGCCATGCTGCGGGTAGAGGGCGATGCCGATGCTTGCGCCCACTCGACCGGATGCGCCGTTCAGGTCGAATGCAGGCATCAGGTTATCAATGATTTTCTGCGCCACGACTACCGCGTTATCAGGCACGGTCACGCTTTCCAGCAACAGGATGAATTCATCACCGCCGATGCGGGCGACCGTGTCCGATTCGCGCACGGTTGCCTGCAATCTTTGGCTCACTCCCTGTAACAGCAAGTCCCCCGCCTCATGCCCCAGGGTATCGTTGATTTTTTTGAAGCCATCCAGATCGAGGAACAGGACCGCTAGTTTTCCCTGTCCGCGCCGGGTGAGGGCGATGGAGTGCTCCAGAATTTCGGAAAAATAGGCGCGATTGGGCAGCCCGGTTAAAAAATCGTGATGCGCCAGATGGGCGATCTTCTCCTCTGCCCGTTTGCGCTCCCCGATGTCGCGCACGATGCCGATGAAATAACGGACCCCGCCCAGATGCATCTCCGACAAGGACAGCTCCATCGGAAAGGTCCCCCCGCCCCGGCGCAGCCCGCCCATTTCATTGCCGCGCAGGCCAACCCTTTCGAGCAGCGCCTGTCGCGGCCGGTTGGGAGGTGCCTCGTCCGCTCCGCCCGCCAGATCAGGCGCCAGCATTTCGATGTCGGCCCCCTGATGTCCTGCTCCGCATAACCGAATATCTTCTCCGCCGCCGGATTGAATCCTTCGATATGCCCGGATTCATCCAGCGTGATGATGCCGTCCATGACGTTGTGGATGATCGACTGCAACTGATGCTGGCTTTTCTCCAACTCGAGTTTGACCTGCTTCAGGTTCATCACCATCTGCCAGAACAGTTTGACCTCGGTGCCGCCCGCCACGCGCTTGCCGCCAAAAATGCGTTCTGCCGCCACGGCGACCGCGTCATCATGCGACAAGTTGTACACGATGCAGTCCGGGTACTGCCGGCAATGCTCCAGCGCTTCTACCGCTCCGGTAAAGGTGGCGATCTGGTGCTGGCGCGCCAGCTTCAGTCCGGGCGCGTCGGCATGGGTATCCGCGATGGCCACCACATTGACCAGGCGCTCTTCCAGGAACATTTCCAGCAAGGCTGTACCTCCTCGCCCGGCGCCGATAATCAGAACGGGATAACCCGGTTGGCCTGCTGCTTTCATTCTGTTTTCCTTCATATTGAGCCATGTTATGGATTGTTACCGCACCCAATAATCCCCCGCCACCCCCGCAAACACCGCTGCCCCGAACCAGTTGTTATGCAAGAAAGCTGCGAAGCATTGGTCGCGGTTTTTTTCCTTGATGAGCGCGTAGTGGTACCACGCAATGCCTTCCGCGACGATGAGGCCGACGAAGTAGAGTTGTCCCAGGCCGGCCATGAGACCGGCCAGCGCCAGCAACAGCAAAGTGAGGTGGTAGCACGCCATCACGGCGATGACATCGTACTGGCCGAAGAACAGCGCGGAGGAGTGGATGCCGAGATGGATGTCGTCGTCCCGGTCCACCATCGCGTATTCGGTGTCGTACGCGATCGCCCAGAACACGTTGGCGAGCAGCAGCACCCACGCGACAGGCGGCACATGGCCGAGCGTGGCGGCGAACGCCATCGGAATGCCGAAGCCGAAAGCGATGCCGAGGTAGGCTTGCGGGAGGGCGAAGAAACGTTTGGTGAAGGGATAACTCGCGGCGAGGAAGACGGCGGGAATGGAGAGCAGCAAGGTCAAATTGTTGAGCGGCAAGATGAGGAGAAACGCCGCAATCGCCAAGCCGGCAGCCAGCCACAAGGTCTCGCGTTCCGTCACCTTGCCGCTGGTGAGCGGGCGGTCTTGCGTGCGCTTCACATGCTTGTCGATGTGGCGGTCGGCGTAGTCGTTCACCGCGCAGCCGGCGGAGCGCATCAGCACTGTGCCGAGGGTAAAGATGACAAGCACGAGCCACGAAGGATGACCTTTGCTTGCGATCCATACCGCCCATAGTGTCGGCCATAGCAACAGCAGGATGCCGATGGGGCGATGCAGGCGGGTGAGCTGAATGTAGAGACGCAGGCGTTCGGAAATGTTCATGGCAGGGATTTTAACCTGCGCCGTCATTCCGGCGTAGGCCGGAATCCAGTTAAAAAAATAAACCGTGCGAAGCACAACGACGCCAGCTGCATTTTGAAACACACGCCGCTTATTTGGAAAGGATTTCCCTCACCCCAACCCCTCTCCCGATGGGAGAGGGGTTGGGGTGAGTTGCAGTATTTCAGGCAGAAACACTTCCGTCACCAGCAGCGGCGCGCCCTGCAGAATAAACAGCGAGCGGCGCGCCCAGAGGGGGTCGGGCGCATTTTGTGGGTCGGGCTTCAGCCCGACTGTTTCGACAGGCTCCCGACAGCCCTGCCGGGCTAAAGCCCGACCCGCCAGCGGGTGGCGCGAAGGGAGTGCCTTGAAATGCAGCGGCTGGCGCATCACCAGCGGATGGGTGAACAGCAGGCTGCCGAGCGAGCGATTGCCCAGCTCGCGCATGGCTTTCCAGGCGCCGCGCAGGTGTTCGCTGGCACAGGTGCTGTGGGCGAAAACGACAGGCTTGCCATCCGCAAAAAGCAGCACCTCGCGCGAGTAGGCCAGGCGGTGCGGGGCGATGCCGAGCAGCGTCGCCTCATCGTAGGCGATACGCGCCAAGCCTCGGTGTACCGGCTGTACCGAAAATTCTTGGCAGCGTTGCTGGATGCGTTGGGTGAGCGAGCCGTGGTCATGCAGCCACGGGCGCAATGCGGCAACGCAGCCCTGGGTCTGGCTGTTCCAGAATCGGTCAGACTTGCAGAAAGTCATGTTTGTTCGCCATCCATCGGTGCAGGTGCGCGCGCGCCACATCGGGCGCATCGCGCAACAGTTCGTCTGCGGTGAGTCGTGCCTGCTCCAGCAGGTCTTCATCTTCGTTCAGGTCGGCGAAGCGCAACATCGCTACGCCGCTCTGTCGTGCGCCCAGCAGTTCGCCGGGGCCGCGCAATTGCAAGTCCTGTTGCGCGATGACGAAGCCGTCCGTATTCTCGTAGATCACTTTCAGGCGTTCGCGCGCCAGTTCGGACAGCGGCTGCATGAACAATAGCACGCACAGGCTTTCCGCCGCACCGCGTCCCACGCGGCCGCGCAGTTGATGCAGTTGAGCCAGCCCCATGCGTTCGGCATGGTCGATCACCATCAGGCTGGCGTTGGGCACATCCACACCCACTTCGATGACGGTGGTGGCGACCAGCAGCTGCAGCTCGCCCGCCTTGAAGGCGGCCATCACGGCGGCTTTTTCTGCCGGTGGCAGCCGACCATGTGCCAGCCCCACTTTCAATTCGGGCAGGGCTGCGGTCAGTTGTTGGTGGGTTTCGATCGCGTTTTGCAACTCCACTTCCAATGCGTCCGATTCTTCGATCAACGGACACACCCAATACGCCTGACGACCGGCGAGGCACGCGGCACGCACCCGCTCGAACACTTCCTCGCGCCGCGCATCGCTCACCAACTTGGTGACGACAGGCGTGCGCCCGGGTGGCAGTTCGTCGATGACCGACACATCGAGGTCGGCGTAATAGCTCATGGCCAAAGTGCGCGGGATGGGGGTGGCGCTCATCATCAGTTGATGCGGTTCGTGGTTTTGTAGGTCGGGTTTTAACCCGACAATTTCATCCTGTTTGGCACTGGCATGTCGGGTTAAAACCCGACCTGCATCATGCGCGGGGGCTTTCCCTTTGTTGCGCAACGCCAGCCGTTGTTGCACGCCGAACTTGTGTTGCTCATCCACGATGACGAGGCCGAGCCTGTTGAACTCGACCGCGGCCTGGAACAACGCATGTGTGCCGATGGCAAGCAGGGTGTCACCGGAGGCGATGCGCGCTGCGGCGGCAGTTTTTTCTTTCTTCTTCAAACTGCCTGAAAGCCATACCGGTTCGATGCCGAGCGGCACCAGCCACTCGTTCAGCTTGAGGTAATGCTGTTCGGCCAGAATTTCCGTCGGTGCCATGAACGCGACCTGATAGCCGTTCTCGATGGCTTGCAGCGCGGCGAGTGCGGCGACGATGGTCTTGCCACTGCCCACATCGCCCAGTAGAAGACGCTGCATCGGATGGGTCTGACCGAGGTCGTGCGCGATTTCCCGCCACACTTTCTGTTGCGCGCCGGTGAGTTCGAACGGCAGCTTCTGCAACAAGGCGGCGGTCAATTTCCGATGCGCTGGCAAGGCAGGCGCGAGGTGTTTGCTGCGCTCACGGTGATGCACGCGCATCGACAGTTGCTGCGCCAGCAGCTCGTCGAATTTGATGCGCCGCCAAGCGGCATGACTGCGGGCTTGCAGCGTGGCAGTGGAAATGTCGGGCGGGGGGGTGTGCAGCAGGCGCAGGCTGTCGCCGAAATCGGCGAGCTGCAATTTTTTTAATAGCGGCGTAGGCAGGGTATCCGTGAGCGGAAGGGTCTCCAGCGCATTGTGGATGAGTTTGCGCAACACGGCCTGCGATAGTCCGGTCGTGGTCGGATACACCGGCGACAGGCTCTGCGGCAGCGGCGTGTCATCGTCAATCGCGCGACACTTTGGGTGCACCATCTCCAGCCCGAAATAACCCATGCGTACCTCGCCGATGGCGCGGATCTGTTTGCCCACGGCGAGTTGCTTCTGTTGGCTGGGGTAGAAGTTGAGGAAGCGCAAGGTAAGTTCCGCATGACCCTCCAGCAGACGACACACCAGGCTGCGGCGCGGGCGGAACATCACTTCACTGTGGGTCACGACGCCTTGCACCTGCACGGTCATGCCTGGCTGCGCATCGGCGATGGGCGTGAGATGCGTCTCGTCCTCGTAGCGCAAGGGCAGATGCAGCAGCAGGTCGGCGCGGTGATGAATGCCGAGCTTGGCGAGTTTGGCCAGCGTGGCCGGCGCGATTTTGGCGGGAGCGTTCAATCCTGCAGAAACAACACCCCGTCAGCCTCGATCAGCGCCCCGCGCGGCAGGGTGGCGACGCCGACCGCGGCACGGGCCGGATAAGGCTGGCGGAAATAGCCGGCCATGATTTCGTTCACCTTGGCGAAATGGATCAGGTCGGTCAGATAAAGGTTGAGCTTGACCACGTCGTCCATGCTGCCGCCAGCGGCGTTGGCGACCGCGCGCAGATTCTGGAACACGCGGTGGATTTGCGCCTCGATCCCGTCCGCCATCTGCATGGTGGTCGGATCGAGGCCGATCTGGCCGGAAAGATAAATGGTGTCGTTGACGCGCACCGCCTGCGAATACGTGCCAATGGCAGCAGGTGCATCGGGTGTCTGGATGATGGTTTTTGTGGCCATGTCGTAGGTTCTTTCTCGGGTTAGGGTTTCCAGTGCTGCGCACCGTTGCAAAGCATACCCGACTCGGTGTTTGATCTCCAAATCATGCGCCGCAAGACAGAAGGGCAGCCGATGGAACTTCTTCATTTCTCAACCCCACGAAAAGCAGGTAGCATGAAGCGCGCCTGTTGCTTGGGCGCGCAGGCAAACCTATCGCGTTACAGGAAGATTTGAAATGAAAGGCATTATCCTCGCCGGCGGCTCCGGCACCCGGCTCTATCCGGTAACATTGCCGGTGTCGAAACAACTGCTGCCGATCTACGACAAGCCGATGATCTACTATCCGCTGACCACGCTGATGCTGGCCGGGATACGCGACATCCTGATCATTTCCACGCCGCAGGACACGCCGCGTTTCGAGCAATTGCTGGGCGACGGAAGGCAGTGGGGGGTCAACCTGCATTACGCCGTGCAGCCTTCCCCGGACGGGCTGGCGCAGGCGTTTATCATCGGCGAATCCTTCATCGGTGCCGACAGTTGCGCGCTGGTGCTGGGAGACAACATCTTCTACGGCCACGGTCTGGAAACGTTGCTGGAAAGCGCGGCGCTCAAGCGTGATGGCGGCACGGTGTTCGCCTATCGCGTGACCGATCCGGAACGCTATGGGGTGGTGGATTTCGATCCCAATGGCCATGCCTTGAGCATTGAAGAAAAACCCGCCCGACCCAAATCGAACTATGCCGTCACCGGCCTGTATTTTTACGACAACGAAGTCGTCAGCATCGCCAAGGCCATCAAGCCTTCGCCGCGCGGCGAGCTGGAGATCACCACGGTCAACCAGGTCTATCTGGAGCACGGCAAGCTCGACGTGCAGGTGATGGGGCGCGGCAGCGCTTGGCTGGATACCGGGACCCACGATTCGCTGCTGGAGGCCTCGCTGTTCATCCAGACCCTGGAAAAACGCCAGGGTCTGAAGATCGCCTGCCCGGAGGAGATCGCCTTCCGCCGCGGCTACATTTCGCGCGGGCACCTGGAGGCGCTGGCACAACCTCTGGCCAAGAACGGCTACGGCCAGTATCTGCTCGCCCTGCTGCAGGAGAGATTCTGAAATGCGCGCAATCCCCACCTCGATCCCGGACGTGCTGATCCTCGAACCCAAAGTGTTCGGCGACGCGCGCGGTTTCTTTTACGAGAGCTTCAATGCGCGGCGCTTTGCCGAACTGACCGGCATCACGACCCCCTTCGTGCAGGACAACCACTCCCGCTCGGCACGCCATGTGCTGCGCGGCCTGCATTACCAGATCAAGCAGCCGCAAGGCAAACTGGTGCGCGTGGTGGCGGGCGAGGTGCTCGATGTCACGGTGGATATCCGGCGCAGTTCGCCCACCTTCGGCCAGGCCGAAGCGATCAACTTGAGCGCGGAAAACAAACGCATGCTGTGGATCCCGCCCGGCTTCGCGCACGGCTTCGTGGTGTTGAGCGAGAGCGCCGAGTTCCTGTACAAGACCACCGATTACTGGGCGCCGGAGCATGAACGCTCGCTGCTGTGGAACGACCCGGCGCTGGGCATTAACTGGCAATTGCAGGGCGCAACACCGTTGCTCGCGGCCAAGGATCAGGCCGGGAAACTGCTCAAGGATGCCGAGGTCTTTGCGTGAGCACGCTCCTGCTTACCGGAGTCAACGGCCAGCTCGGCTGGGAATTGCAGCGGGCCCTCGCGCCGCTCGGCAAGGTGGTCGCGCTCACCCGCGCGCAGCTCGACTTGAGCCGGCCCGACGCGATCCGCGCCGCCGTGCGCGAGCATCGCCCCGACATCATCGTCAACCCGGCGGCCTACACTGCAGTGGACAAGGCCGAAACGGAACCGGAACTGGCACAAGCGATCAACGGCGTCGCCCCTGGCGTGCTGGCGGAAGAAGCGCAAAAGAGCGGCGCGCTGCTGGTACATTACTCGACCGATTACGTGTTCGACGGCAGCAAGGACGGCGCCTACACCGAGTCCGATGTCCCCAAGCCGCAGAGCGTGTATGGCCAGACCAAGCTGGCCGGCGAGAACGCGATCCGCGCGGTGGGCGGCCAACATCTTGTCCTGCGCACCAGCTGGGTGTATGGCGTGCATGGCGGCAATTTCGTGAAGACGGTGTTGCGGCTGGTCGGGGAACGCAGCGAGTTGCGCATCGTCGCCGACCAGTTCGGCGCACCGACTTGGGCGCGCTTGCTGGCCAATTCGACCGCGCGGATATTACAGCAGTGCCTGGAGCAAGATTTCGATGAAAGCCGGTTCGGGCTGTATCACCTGACGGCGGGCGGGCGCACCAGCTGGCACCGCTATGCCGAAGAGATCGTGCGCCTGGCCAGGCAATATGACCCGTCGCTGCGCGACAAGGCACTGGCCATCCACGGCATTGCCACCCACGAATATCCGGTTGCGGCCAAGCGCCCTGCCAACTCGGTGCTGGCGACGGACAAGATTAGCGCCGCATTCGGCCTGCGTCTGCCGCAATGGCAGGATGATCTGGCGCACTGCCTGCGGGAAATTTACCGGGATTTGTCGGATTGATACCCGCAAGGGGCCGGCCGTCGCGGTACTGGGCTAAAGTTCCTGCACCACACGTCCAGTCCGACCCACAAGTCCCGCCGTTTTAATGCAATGCCTGATTGACCCATTCCAGATCGGCTTCCTGCAAGTTGCCTGCCGCTGCCTTCAAGCGCAGATGGCTGAGCAGATAGGTGTACTGCGCCTGCAACAGATCGCGCCGCGTGGCGAACACTTGTTGTTGCGCATTCAGCACGTCGAGATTGGTCCGCACGCCGACTTCCTGCCCCAACTTGCTTGCCTCAAGCAGGCTCTGGTTCGATTTCATGGCTTGCTGCAAAGCGCGCACCTGAGCCATCCCGGTAGCCACCCCCAAATAGGCCTGGCGGGTCTGCAATTCCGCCGTGCGCCGTGCATTTTCAAGCTCTTGCCGCGCCTTTTCCCGATTGGCTTCTGCTTCGCGCCATTTCGATTGGGTCGCGCCCCCCTCAAACAGCGGCATGTTCAGTTGCAGACCCACGGTCTTGCTGGTGACTGTGGTCGCGCCAAAATTGCCGCCGGTCTGCACATTCTTGGTATGTCCGGCCACAATATCGAGGGTCGGCAAGTGCCCGCCGCGACTGCGCTCAACTTCCCGCTCGGCCAATTCAAACGCGGCCTGCGCCAGTTCGACGGGCAGACTGTTCTGGTGGGCAATATCGATCCAGGCCTGCTGCTGTTCCGGGACCGGAGGGCGCAAATCGAAATGCGCCCCTAATGCATCCAGCTCGCCTACCGCCGTGTTGAGCATCTGTTGCAGGGCGCGCCGTTTTACTTCCAGATCATTCGCCGCAACCAGCTCCTGCGCCAGGATAAGGTCATAGCGCGCCTGCGCTTCATAGGTATCGGTAATCGTGGCGCTGCCCACTTCAAAATTGCGTTTTGCCTGTTCGAGTTGTTCCGCGATCGCGGATTTTTGTGCACCGGTCAGTTGTACCGTGTCCTGCGCAATCAGCACGTCAAAATAGGTCTGGGCCACGCGCAAAATCAGGTCTTGCCGGGACAGCCTGAAGTTGGTATCCGCAATCGCAGTCTGCAATTCCGCCTGGTTATACGCGGCCCAGTTCTGTTCGCGGAACAGCGGTTGCACCAGATTGAACCCGTAGCCATGCGTGTTGTAGCGCTTGTTTCCGCCGCTGATAAACGGCGAGGCATTGTCGGTGGTGATATCGTTGAACGTGGTGTTGGTGGCGAAAGTGAGGCTGGGCAGGAGCAACGCGCGCCCCTGTTTGATTTTTTCCTGCCCGGCGCGGTGCTCGGCCCGCGCCGCAGCAAACAGGGCGTCTTCGTCTTGTGCGGCACGATAAATTGCGAGCAAGTCTGTCGCAGCGGCCGGCGCCGCCAAGCTGAATGGCAGCAGCAACAGCAAGGCAAATCGCAAGCGCTTCATCGGGGACTCCGTATATTAGTGAACTCTGATATTACAGGCTGCACTGGAAGCGCGCAATCTGCCCGGTGCAGGGTGAAAGGCGATTAAAACACGAAACGCTCGGGTTGCAGCGCGTTGCGCAGCGGGGTGACATTGGTTTCGAACAAGGTGCTCGTTTCGAAGGTGTCCGCCGCCGTGCGCGTGATGAGTTGCGCCTGCATCGCCGGTGCATCGCCGACGATGGCGAACAGCCGCCCGCCCACCTTGAGCTGCTGCCGGTAAGCCGGCGGCAATACGGGGGTGGAGCCGGTCAGCACGATCGCATCGTATTCGGCTTCGCCCCAGTGCTGTGCCGCATCGCCGACTTGCAGATTGACATTGCCGATGGTGTGGCTGGCCAGGTTGCGCGCCGCCTGGGCACTCAATTCCGCCTCGATCTCGACGCTGGTGACCTGCGCCGCCATGCGCGCCAGCAAGGCCGTCAGATAACCGCTGCCGCTGCCGATTTCCAGCACGCTGTCGGTGGCTTGCAGATTCAGTGCCTGCAGCGCGCGCGCTTCCAGCTTGGGTGTCCACATCGAGGCGCCGTGTCCCAACGGGATCTCGGTATCGACGAAGGCCAGCGCCTTGCTGGCGGGCGGCACAAACTGCTCGCGCCGTACCACTTTCAGCAATTCCAGCACCCGCGGATCGAGCACGTCCCACGGGCGGATTTGCTGCTCGATCATGTTGAAGCGCGCTTGTTCCAGATTCATGACTCTTATATGGACGCCTCCCGGTTTAGCAAGAGATTTGTCGTGTTTTGGTAAAACCAGAAATCGGCTGCAGTCTTATATCCGGCCTTGTTGCAAGCTGGACTTCTGCCTG
>NZ_BAAFRY010000034.1:0-11083 GCF_045866295.1 Ferrigenium sp. UT5 | reverse complement strand
AGAAATCCTCCCGTTTCCCGCGACAGGTGCAGACCGGATTTTGCCAGATGCCACAAGGCTTGCAGAGGATTTCATGCTAAATTCTACCCACACTCTTTCACGAAGACCCAAACAAATCGATCTTGCGTTCCTTGGTGTAGATGCCGTGCTCGGACAGGATCAACGGACAGCCGGTGCGCTCTTTCAGCAACGCGCCGAGCAATCCGGCATAGCCGGTGGAGACGGTGTGGAACGCGCGCACCGGAATGAAGTTGCGCGCGATCTCGGCCAGCATCCACACCGGCGCATGCATGGAACGCACGGACCAGAAGTAATCGACGAAGGACGGATCGCTGCAGTGCTGCTGATATTTTTCCTTGATGAACGCCCAGGATTCTTCGCCATACAGAAAAGTGTCCAGACCCGCCCCGCCGCCTTCGCGCATCTCGGGAATCAGTTTGCGGAACGTCTCCAGGCCATCCTGATGCGTGGCGGGAAAACGGAAACATTCGTGCATGTGCCGGACATCGGCGAACACCTTGGTATCTCCCTTGATCTGCCGCACCCGCGGCAGATCATGCTTGCTGTTCAGGTAATGGACTTCCAGATGTACCACGTTGTCCGGCAGCGCATATTTCAGGTCGCCGTAATCCTCCGGCCGGCTGCCGATGAATATCAGGGCGAACGTGTATTGCGGAAACCCGCGAATGATCTGGTTGACCCAGCTCGACACCCCCCCGGCAACGTAGGGGAATGTGCCTTCCAGCAACAACCCGATGTCGGCAGATTGGGCGCGCGGGAAATTCCTGTTCTTCATAGTGCGTACGCTTTCGACAAAGATGTTTCAGTTTCGCCTGTCCGGCGCATCCAAAAATTGGCCGCCTTCGCCATCATCGGCGTAACCCGGAAAGCAGAAAGGCTGGTGAGTTGGCTGTGTACGGTGGCATAATCGCCGCGATCAAAAGCGATCTCGATGAGATACGGCAACGCGCGAAACTCCGGCAAACCGGATGCCACCGCCAACGCCAGCATCCGTTGCGCTTCAGCCGGGGATTTCAGCTCGTACAGGATGCGCCCCTTTAGAAACAGCATCCCGCTATCGCGTGGTGCCAATGTCAGCGCGGCATCCGCATATCCCCGCGCCTGATTCAGGGCATGAATGCGCAAATCCCCCTGCGCCAGCCCGGCATAGACCAATTCCCAATACAGTTCGGCCAGCTGCTTGTTGCCGATCAGTTTCAGGTCGGGGCTTTTTGCCTCCTTCAGATTGCCCAGTTCGCTGTGTATCCGGGCGGTAATTTCTTTTTCGCGGCCATCGAGCAGACCGTAAGCAACCAACCGGATGTCGTCCGAAGCATCATCCAGCATATCGCGCAGCAGGGGACTGGAAATCCGCGCTGGAATACCCTGCAACGCCAGCAGCGACTGCAACCGTTGCGGGGTCGGAATGGATATGTGCGCCAAACGAGACCTGATCGCGCCCTGGCTGAACTTCGCGTCCGGCTCGCGCAGCGACAGCACGAATTCCGGGAGAACAAGCTTGGCGAACGGATGTGCGATTTTCTCGGGGCGGCGAAAGCCCGCCAGCACGACCGTGGCACACACGCCAATCATGCCCAGCACCGGGACAAAGAAGGCAAAATTGAACCAGAGCAGCAACAGGGGCGTGCGCGGATAACGAAATTGCACGGGTATCAGCAGCCAGCCGGCCCCGGCCAGCAACAGACTAGATACCAGGTGCACCCATAGAAAATCGTACAACACGCTGTCGCGCAAACTGCCCGGCCAGAGCGTCGCCAACGCGGTTAGCTCCAGCACTATCGCCATCACTAGCACCATCAACGGCATCAGTGTCGTCAATAGCATCCTAGGCATGCGACGGCTCCAGAAGTTGATGCAGGGTTGCGAGCGGATCCGCTTGATCCAGACCGATCCGGATCGGCGTCAAGGTCCATTCTTCATGCACGACCGCCCCGTATTCCCGCAGCATATTTTCGATCCGCAACAGATAGCCTTCCACCGCCGCCGCGCTCGTCAAAGGCATCAGGTTTACGTTCCAGATTCGTTCTCCCACGATCACTTGCCAGGCAATATCCAACCCGCGCCGTACCTGGGTCAGACCGGCGACGACCTGACGTCCACGCTCGTCATTGCTGAAAGGCAGTGCCACGATGTAACTGTCGATGCCGAAATCACGTTGCAGCCGCAGCAGGCGCGGGAATTCGGCGGCGAAATCAGGCGGTGCTTCCGGCAGCATCGCCTTGAACTGGCGCACCCCTTCGGCTTCATCCACACAGTCCGCGTAGTAGCCCAGCATCACCGATAACATGTGCAGATTCTCCTCATTGAGCGCGAGGAAAGGCATCCGCTCGATGGCCAGGATGCCCTGCAAACGCCGGCTACTGCTCAAAATGGGGGCCACGACCACAAAGGGAGAAGCGAGTGTCTCGTTTGTCACGTCCTCGACCTGCAGATGGGACAGGGATTGATGTTCCAGCGCATGGCGCAGCAAAGGATCGGTTTCCCGTAACGCGGGCGGCTCGCCCACCCGGCTCACACAGACATAGCCACGCTCGATCGGCACGTAGATTGCCGCCGACACCAGTTGGCAATATTGCGCCAGCAACTGGAGCAGGACGTCCGATGCGGGCATTGATGTATCGTCCCGCTGCAATGCCAATTGGCGCAGGTTACCCAGGGCTTGGCGCAGTGTCGCCGGTTTGAGTAACATTTCCTGTTCCATGCGGTCGTGGGAAAGACGAAGCAGAAGGTGGCGCGAGGTGATGCGGCTGAGACGCGCGTCCAGATAACGATTGGTTTCTTCCGCCCGACGCAAACGCGCGCTCCATGCCGCGCTGAATTCGCCGCACACCAGCACCAAAATCAGGCCGCCCAGAAAGAATTGCTCGGGAAATGCCGCATGGGACTCTGCCGAGTAATCCATCCATTTCCAGATGGCGATCAACAGCAGCGACGAGATAAAGCCCGGTGCCACGCCATAGCGCAGCGCAACCAGTACCGGCGCCAGCCAGACCCAGGGAAACTCGCCACGCACCTGGAACGGATTGTCATGTTGAAAAAAGATACCAGCCGCGACCGCCCCCAAGGTGATCGCCACGGTTTCCAGCCACGCCAGGCGATGCTGGCGCAGCGGCGCCACCAACCGGTGGAAGTGCTCGATGAATTTATCGCTGCCGGCGAGCATCTGGGATTACTCGATCGGCGCTTCGGACAACATGTCCTTGATCACCTTCTGGGCGACCGCGCTCAACGCCTCGCGGCTCCAGCCGCTCTTGGCTGCCACCGAGCTCCACACCACTCGCTCCCCCTCCTTGAGATCGATGATTTGCAGGGCCATGCCGACCGCAGGTTCGCCATCGATGCCGACCTTGTAATGCCATTCATCCACCGCGCCTGTCACCGCATAGCGCGCGCCCTGCTCGCGCGCCCAACCCAGGGCATCCTCCACCACCTTGCGCTCGGCCGGCTCGAACAGACTGTCCTGATTGAGCAGCGCCGGATAACGGAGCAGATTGCCGATATTGGCGCCGCGCAGCAGCACCTCGGTGATCGCCTCCGCCCGCAAACCCGCCTGCGGCACCTCGGTGTGGTTGACAATGGGCAACAAGGCCCATTTTGCATTACGGTCCAGCGGCGTGGTAGCAGCCGATTGATCCAGCACCGCACAGGATGAAAGCATGGACAGCACAAGCACGATGCATAATTTGAAGGTCTTCATTTTTCCCCCTGGATTAAGTTACACGTTAAAAACATCGTTCAATCAAAATATCGGCGGTAGGTCACGGCAAATTCATGGCTCAAACCGTTGATCAGATTCGCCCCGCCGCGCTCTTGCCGCAGCGTCAAGGCAAGTTGATCTTCACCGATGAGCGCGCCCGCCACGCCGAACATCGAGGTATAGCCCTGCCCGCTGACCGAATTCCAGGTGGTGCAGTAATCCAGATAAGGTCGCCATGCCCATGTATAGGTGTTGCGCACGCTATCGCCGAACCCCGTGCACACGCCATAAAGGTCCGTGTCGGCGGGCAGCGCGAATGCCGCGATTGCACTTTGGCCGAACCGGGTGTGGGTGCCGTTCACACGCACCCCCCAATCGGGATACTCGGTGCGCACCCGGTAACCGAATTCCCAGGCGAGATGCTGGCCATTACCCAGGGCGGCGCCGTTTTGCGTGCGGTAGCGCGCCCATGCCGATTCCACTTGCAGATATTCGCGCTTGCTGAAGGTGTAGTGCACTCTGGCCGCAAGCTGATTGCGCATGCCGAACAGTTGCAGCTCGGTGGATTCAGTGGCGGCGGCATTGAATTCCGCCCCCAACAGCACGTTCAGACGCGGCGCAAACTTGAGCGCATGGGTCAGATGCGCTTCTGTCGCGCCCGCAAATTCATTCCTGCGCCGCAACGCGAATTCAGTGTCGCCCGTTGCACCGCGGTGTTTGAGTAACAGCCCCGCCACGCGCTCTGTCGGCGGCGAGACGCCAAAGGCGGGCAGCTCATTATTGCGTTGCGATGCCTTGCGGTATTCGGCTCCTACGCGCCAAGCGCGGGCGAGCGGCATATCGACCCGGACTTCGCGAATCAGGCGATGCAGGCCGCCGATTTTCTCGGTACGCCATCCGATGTCAAGCGCACTGGCAGTAGCCAGCGTATCTTCGGTTAGCCGCTGATGGATCTCGTTGTTTTCCGGATTGTCCGCCAGCCCTTGATGGATCAGAGTTTGCGCCTCGGCACTCCGCCCCAGCGTATTGGCGGCGTCGTGGTGCGTCAGCATGGACAGACCGCCGCGCGCTCCATCCAGCAAGGCGGTGAGAGAGGCCGTGTCCTGATCCGCTATCGCGACCGAGGCTTGCGCCCACTGCGGGCGATCGAGCGCTTGCGCATAGCGCTGCCACAACCATGCTTTGGCATTAGCCGAGTGTTCCTGCGAGACCGCCCACCCCAGCACCAATTCGTTCACGCGACGATCCACTTCCACCTTGTCCGTATTTAACGAGAGCGGCCATGCCATCGACATGCCATTGACCTTGCGCCGCACCAGTTCACCCCGTTCGAGCAACCGGTCCTGACGCAGCACCTCGCGTATCAGCGCCAAAGCAGGATCACCCGGCGCGTTCTGCAGCGCCATTTGCGCCGCCCCCAGCAACGCTCTGGAGTAGGGAGGAACAGGGAGACTGCCGGCAAAACGATCGCGCACCAGTAACCAGGCGTGCCGCCGCACGCGGGCCGCCATGCCCGCCTGCCGTGCCTGCTCCAGCGCATCGGCGTAGTTCATCAGCCACAGAAAATCCTGTTTGCCCTGCTTGAATTGACGGCTGTAATACGCGACGGCACGCGACGGTTGATCCAGCGCCTGATAGGAAGCGGCCAATACGCCCCAAAGCGCCGGGGTGTTTTGATCGCCCCGTGCAATGACCTGCGCCAGCATGGCGCGCAAGCCGGGCAAATCATGGCTGTTGATCAGAAACCACAGATCGCTCTCCACGCGCCCGGACTCGTAAGACGCAATGTCGAACACCCGGTGATAATCCTTGCGCGCCGCTTCGAATTCGCCTTGTGTCAACCGGTATTGCGCACGCAATTGATAGAAGCGCGCGTTGCCGGAAACATCCAGCTGACGATCCAGAGCAGCGCGTTCGAACAGCCGTTTTTGGGCCGGCATATTGCCGGTGTCCGCGTTGATTTCCAGCGCCAGCAACAACATGTCGCGTTCGCCGTAGCGGCGATACGCCAATTCGGCGAGCGTCGCTTTTTCTTCGGCTTGAGTGTCCTCCAGCAAATAGATCAGGCGACTGAAATCTTCGCGCGCCAGACTTCCCGTCTGCGCCAGACGTTGAAAGTTCTTTTTGGCGTCGGCATCCTGCTGCAAATGCCAAGCCAGTTCGGCCAGGAATTTCCAGTAGGTGATATCGTCTTCCTTCACGCGGTCGCGGTTGGCCTGCAACAGGTCGTACGCTGTGCGGTATTGCCCTTGGCGCAAATACAGATTGGCGAGTTGCTTGTGCCAGGCGGTGTTGCTGCCATGCGCTTGCAGCAGGCGGACATACAAGGCGATCGCGAGCGCATCCTCCCCACTGCGTTCGGCCAGACGTGCCGCGAGTTCCAGTTGCATCTGCACCCGCTCCCTGGCATACCGCCTCTCGAAATAGGCGATTCCTTCGCGCTGGCGACCGGTGCGCTCAAACAACCCGGCCATGTTCTCCCACTGCGCGGCATCCAACGCTTGCCGGTCGGCGATGCGCTTCCAGGCATCCAGCACCGCCTCATATTCGTTCAGGGACGGTGCCAGTCGGAGGACGCCACTGAGCGCCTCCATCGTTTCGTGATCGCGCAGCAGCCAGCGCCATTCACGCAAGGCAATTTTCGGACGATCGGTCCATTCCGCAATCTGGGCCAAACGCCGGTGCCAGTCTGCTTCGCCCGGCGACTGCCGCACGGCCGCTTCAGCGACCCGGTACGCGTCTTCCAGCTTGCGATTTTCGACGAACACCTGGTAGGCCAGCTCATACTCTTTCTTGACATAGGGGCGCATTTTGGACGGCGCAGCCTGCGGCATTTCGTCAGCCGCCTCCGCGTTCGAAATGCCGAGCCAGCTCAAATCCATCTGCTGCCACCGGGCCACGACCGGCCCGACTTGCCCCGCGAGATGCAACAGCTGTTTGGCATAACGCACCGCACGCGGCTGATCGTTTGCCGCGCGCGCCGTCTTGATCAATTCGTATAGCGTTTCGGCATCGCGCTCCAGCGCACCCAGATGGCGGTCGATCCCCTGCATCGCCTGCAACAACAAGTTGCCGGAGATCAGCGCGCGTATGCCCGCCAAAAAATATTCGCGCCGCCTGGCAAGTGTGTCGGCCTTGTGGCGCGCGATGAAATACAGGTGGGCCGACAATTCGTAATCGCCTTCGCCCAGCATCTGATACGCCATCACGGACAATTCCTCCGCCGACATTTGCGCGGAGGCATCGGTAATGCGCTGATATAACAGCAGACTAACGCCCCGCTCGCCCAATTGGTCCGCCTGCCCGGCCAGATAGATCAAGGTTGGCAACGGCCACGGCAACCGATGCAGCTGTAGCAGCGCATCGCTGCGGCGCCGGCGCAGTTCTGCACGTTGCGCGGAACCGGGGGCGCTTTGCAAAAACTGGCCGGTCAATAATTTATACTCGACCAACATCCCTTGCGCTCGCCAGACAGCGGATGTGCTGTGGAGCGCCGGAGCGAGCAGTTCCTGTAGGCCGTCATACTCGCGCAGGAAGAGGCGGTGCTCGGCCAGAAATACACGCAATTCCAGATTTCCCGGGTCGGCTTTCAGCAGATTGTTCAGGTAGCTGACGGCCAGCGCATCGCCCAGTTTTTGTTGCGTTGCCTGCCGCACCAGATCCTGCTTGGGAAAGATCATCACCAGCGGGACCATGACCATCGCGGCGAATCCAGCCAATGTCCACGCGGACATCAGCGTCGGCCGCACACGGGACAGATTAGCGCGGGCAGTGAATTCGGAGCTGGTCGATGACATGACTAGAGGTGAAGAAATAGCTGACGCCGTTATGTGCCGAGTCTGCCCGGATCGCGCGTCCGTCGGCCTGCACGCCACAGCGTGCGCCCAGGGATAGCTCGAATTGCAGCGGCACGTGTCCGCGCAAAGCCAGCTTCACTGTAGTGCCATCCGCCGTCTCGCTGGAGGTGACGCGCTCGATGCGCGCATTGGCAGAGACAAGATAGGGTGCGGCAGTCGCAACGGGGCGGAAGCGGATGCTCGCTTCGCTCCCGCCAAGATGCAGATAGTGCTGGTTGTCGTAGCGGTTGAATCCGGCCACGCCGCTGTCCGCGTGGATCACCGGCTGGCCGAGCGACACCGGTGCGCGCAGTTCGCGCAATTCACCGCTCCCGCGCACCCGCCAGCCCTCGCGCGTGCGCGCCACCACCATTTGGTTGAAGTCCTGCACTCGACGCACGTAATCGGAGACATGCACTGGCGTGAGCGGCTGTGCCAGCGCCCATTCGAACACGCGCTCCAGCGCCTTGAGCGAAGCAGGTTTGCTGGCGGAATAGGTATGGAAATAGACATCGACAGGTTTGAGGCGATAGGGCGCGTCCGTCATCTCGTAAGTCTCGATGACGCGTTCATAGCCATAGAAGGGGCCCAGCCAGTTATTGGTATAAACGTTCTCGTTCTGGTTGGGCGCATAAACCTGAAATACACCGCCCTTGGCGACGCCCAGCGGGGCGACCAGCGTCAGCGTTGGGAAACTGCGCGTAATGGTGGTTTCGCCGCCATTCATGCTCGCGACACCGGCCTGCGCGGCGAGCGCCAATGCATCGCTGCCGATGTTGGTATCGCCGGTCCACAAAAAGACTTTTACTTTTTTCCCGGGCGGCGCCAATCTCGTTTCGATGTACGCGATCGAGCCGGCGATCTCTTGTTGCAGATCGAATTCATAATTATTCAGCTTGAGGTGGTAGCCCTCTTCTTCCGGATTGGCGACAGCTTTTCTCCAGTAGAAAGGGTGCGACAAAGAATGGCTGGCAATCTCGACGTGCGGCAAGACGAACATCGCGCGCGCAATCCCTTCCAGCGCGGCGGACTGCGCCGGATACAAACCGTCGGGCGCGATCTCGCCCTGGATGACGGACAGCGTCATCGGCACGGGATATTTTTTCAGTATCTGTTTGAGCAGCACGTCCGCGGCGTAAGGCGCGCCGGGGAATTCGCCCCGGTTGGCAAATCCGTCGCCATCCATATGCACCATCAACACGCGCCGACCGTTTTCCGTCGTCACGTCCGGCACCGGCATGTCGGGCAACTTCAGCGCGCGCCGCAAAAATTCGATCGGATTGATCACCCAGCGCATGTTCCTGGAAATATCCATGGCCCGACCATCGGTCCGTACACTAGGCAATTCGACCAGCACCTGCGGATTCAGGGCATAACCGCCCCAGCCAGTCAGCGCGATCGCATCCTGCTGCTCGTTGCGTTCGTTGGCCAGTGTCAACAATACGTTTGCATCCCGTGCCAGCACGGGGAAAAACGCCGTGCGATCCAATACCGGCTGCGCTTCGAAACCGACCAGCGCATCGCGCTGCACGACATGCAAGCGCATGCGGGTGTTGGCCGGTTTTGAATATGCCAGACCGAATTCTGCCGCATCCCCGTTACCGAACAGGAATGCGCCATCACCCAGAATAACGATCGGGATGCCGGCTTTTTTTTGCCGCGTCAACCAGGCATGCAACACCGCCCCTTCCCTGCCCGCAGCCCGATCCAGCCAGACCACGATCCCCGCGTAGCGCCCGGTCAGTGGTTCTGCCGGCAAGGTGCGCCGCGCATCCAGATATTCTGCGCTGTATCCCAGATAGTTCAGCGGCATCGTGGCGTAGTGCAACACGCTGGTGCCGTTCAAATCGTATTCGGTATTCGCGCTGTTATGCACCATCAGCACCTTGCGCGGCATCACCTCGATCTCGCCCACACCAAGCATATCCAGCTCGGGATTGCTCACCCAGGGAATGAATCCAAGATCGCTGATCCTGGCCGCCGTGGCACGCGCCAGATCGCGCTGGCCTGGCGGTACATAGTCGATGGACAACACCGGAAGGTGGTAATCCTGGCGGATGTGGTTCAATTGCCCCAGCAACCATTCACGATCGACAGGCGGCACCGCAACGAAATGCTGTTGCGCGGCATCCCAGCGCTGGAACAATGATTCGGCCGCCACCGCATAGACGTCCTGATGCACCTGTGGCAAAATCTCGAAGCCGCGATTAAAGATCAGTTTTGCTTGCGGATAACGCCGCTTCAATTCGCGGATCACCGCGATCAACCCCGCTTCCTGGCGGACCTTTTCTGCCGCCGTCTGGGTGTGAAGCCGGTAGGAATCGAGCGTATCCAGGAAGAATCCACGAAAGCCCGCCTCCCACAATGGTTTGATGACGCGCTCGGCGAAGAACGCCGGCCACTCCGGCTGCGCTTGGTCAACCACCATGCTGCCCCAGTCGGGGTTGTTCCCCAACTTCCAGGCGGACGGGATATCCCTTGAATAGTCACGCTCGGGCGAAACCTCGCCCACCGCCACATAGGCGAAAAGCGCGGTCCGTTCAGTGCTGTACAGCGTTGGATCGGGGACATGTAGCGGCTCCACCACGACCGCATCGAACGCATGCAGTTCGTCCCAAGGTGGGTTCACCCCGTAAAACACGGCGATGCTGGGTTGCGCGGCGAACACCAACGCGGATGCCAGCATCAGCACTTGAAAACAGATCCATCTACACCAAAAAAGGGCCGGATTCGAACCTCTCACGCCGAGGCTTCCAGGAGTTGCTTCAGACCATCTGCCAATGCCGTCATGGGCGGAGGATTAAGTTGTGCCATCATCTTGCGCGGCGTCGCACGGGAATGGCGAATATCGCCGGCGGCCGGGGGTTCGTGACGAATCTTCGGCGTGCAGCCTGCACATTGCGCCAGCGTGTCGATCAGTTCCAGCAGCGTCACGCTATGCCCGGTCGCGATATTGCAGACGCCCTCGGCTTCGCCCATCAATGCGCGCTTGTTAATTTGCGCGACATCCTTCACGAAGATGAAATCGCGCGTTTGTCCACCGTCGCCAAATACGCGCAAGGTGTCGCCCTTGGCCATCGCCGAAGCAAAGCGACTAATGACACCCGCATAAGGCGATGCCGGGTCCTGACGCGGGCCATAGACATTGAAGTAGCGCAGCCCCAACGATGAGACCCGATACAGCCGGTGGTATAACGCCGCATATTGATCGTTGATGGATTTTTTCCAGACCGTAGGGCGATAACGGCGCAACGGGAGAGGTTTCATCCAGCGGCAATTTTTCCGGCGCGCCATAGACCGCGGCACTGGAGGCGTACACGAAACGTTTCACGCCGACGCAGCGCGCAGCGTCAAATACGTTCAGGAACCCGTGGATGTTGTGTTGACTGGACCCGACCGGATAGGCCACCGAGGCCGGCGGGAGTGTCAGGATTTTTGTGTTTGAGGCGGGTTGAGACGTGCCCACATCAGGTTCGCCGGAATGCATTTTACTGGATCGAACGGATAAAGCGATCATCGTACAGAATGG